>CACLPI010000045.1 GCA_902608795.1 uncultured Bacteroidota bacterium | reverse complement strand
GTTGACGGAAAAATGCAAGAATCAATAAAAATTATTTATGGTGAAAGAGATGTTTTATTTCTTAGTGTTCACGCAATTCACAAGATTTCAAAATATAATGGTAAAGATGGAAAGGTTCCGAGATTATATAAATTAGGAAGTAAAGCATGGGCCTTGTTAAAACAAAAAACTAAGAAAAACGTAAAAAAAATAGCATATGATTTAATCAAAGTTTACGCAGAAAGAAAACAAAAAAAAGGATTTAAATACGATAAAGACAGCTATTTACAAAATGAGCTTGAGGCCTCATTCATTTATGAGGATACAGAAGATCAGCTTAAGGTAACTCAAGAAATCAAGAATGACATGGAAAGTGAACAACCAATGGACAGGTTAATATGCGGAGATGTTGGATTTGGAAAAACTGAATTAGCAATTCGAGCTGCATTTAAAGCTGTTGATAACAACAAACAAGTAGCAGTACTTGTTCCAACAACCATTTTAGCCTTTCAGCATTTTAAGACTTTTTCATCTAGGCTCGAAGAACTACCTGTTTCAGTTGATTACCTTAACAGATTCAAAACTAATAAAGAAAAATCAATAATAATTGAAAAGTTAAGTGTGGGTAAGATTGATATTATTATTGGTACACATCAACTCGTTAATGAAAAGCTTAGGTACAAAGATTTAGGTTTATTGATTATTGACGAAGAACAAAAGTTTGGTGTTGCTGTTAAGGATAAGTTAAAATCAATTCGAAAAAATGTTGATGTATTAACCCTATCAGCAACACCTATTCCAAGAACGCTTCAATTTAGCTTAATGGCTGCTAGAGATTTATCATTAATTACAACCCCACCACCAAATAGATATCCCATTGAGACATCTGTGATAAGATTTGATGCAAATATTATTTCTCAATCAATAAGATATGAGATAGAAAGAGGCGGGCAAGTTTTTTTTGTGAATAATAAAATTCAAAATATCGAAGAGATATCAAGTCTTATTCAAAACTTAATACCTGAAGCTCGTGTAAGAGTAGCTCATGGAAGATTAAATGGTAAAACATTAGAATCATTAATGATAAAATTCATAAATCGAGAATTCGATGTGCTTGTTAGTACCACTATTATTGAAAGTGGTCTAGATGTACCAAATGCGAATACTATATTTATAAATAATGCGAATAATTTTGGATTAAGCGATTTACATCAAATGAGAGGGCGAGTTGGAAGAAGTAATAAAAAGGCCTTTTGTTATTTGATAACCCCAGAATTTTCTAATATGACAGATGAGGCAAAAAAAAGAATTACTGCACTTGATTATTATTCCGAATTAGGTAGTGGTTTTAATATAGCAATGAAAGACTTAGAAATACGTGGAGCCGGTGATTTGTTAGGTGGTGAACAAAGTGGATTTATCAATGAAATGGGTTTTGAAACATATCAAAAAATACTTGACGAGGCAATAAACGAATTAAAAGAAGATAGTTTTAAAAATCTTGATTTAGAAAAAAATAAATTTTTCAAAAAAGTAAATTTGGTTTTTGAAACAGATCTTGAATTAATGTTCCCAAACAACTATATTAATTCAAGTACTGAGAGACTTAAACTTTACACTCAATTAAATAAGATTTGTGAATTAGATGAATTAAACTCATTCAAATTAGAACTAACTGACAGGTTTGGGACTTTGCCAAATGTAGTAGTTGAATTACTTAATAGTCTAGAGTTAAGATGGCTTGCTGGAGCATTAGGATTTGATAAAATTGTGTTGAAAAAAAATATCCTAATTTCCTATATGATGAATTTCGATTTAGATGATCAAAAGAAAAAGCTTGATAAATTATTTGATTATTCAAACTTAAATCCAAATTCAATTTCTTTTTCTCAGAAAAAATTAGCGGACGGTGATAGATTTATAGTTAAAATTAAAAATATTGATTCAGTATCTAAAGCAATTAAAGTGTTAGAAGATATTAATACTTAATCGGAAAAAATAATACTGCTGCTTTCCTTTTTAACACTAAACTCTATCTCTCTGCCAAAAATCATCGGGAAATTTTTTTCTCCGTGACCAGCAGGAAAATCAAATGCAACAGGAATATTATAATCATTTACAATTTCTAAAATCAATTCATTTAAGTTTTTTCCAAAGGGAGTTGTATTTTTTCTTAAATCTGTAAAATCCCCTACAATTATGCCTTTTAAATTATCAAAATATCCAGCTCTTTTTAGCGAATAAAG
>CACLPI010000044.1 GCA_902608795.1 uncultured Bacteroidota bacterium | reverse complement strand
TATTGTAAACTATGATGGTTCAGCTACACTGTCAGGAGACTTGACGGTTAACTCTGACATGAGATTAAAATCTAATATTGTATCATTAGGATCTACTTTATCTAAACTATTATTAATAGACGGAAAGGCATATACAATGAAGTCAAACGAGTCTATCGAGAAGATTGGTTTATTGGCACAAGAAGTTCAGAAGGCATTTCCTGAGCTAGTCAAGCAAGCTGGTGATAAAGAAGGAACACTTTCGGTAAATTACCAAGGAATGATTCCAGTATTGATTAATGCAATCAAAGAGCAGCAAAAACAAATAGATGAATTAAAAGCATTAATTAAATAAATTGATTTAAAATTAAAAATAAATAACCCCACATAAATTTGTGGGGTTATTTATTTGAACACTATATGAAACAAAAAATATCTTTATTTCTATTTATTATTAGTTTTTCATTAAACGCACAAATAGTCTTTAATGAAATACCAGCAGAAAAGCAATTGTTTGGACGTGATGTTGAAACAAACTATGGTCTAATAAATATAAATGGATATGTGAGTGTTGGATTAATTTTTGATTTAGAATTTTCAAATTGGAATACTGGTGAACCTAATAATAACCCAGATCCTGAAAATGCAGCTGAGATTGTTAATAATAACGGTAAATGGAATGATAGAAATGCAAATGATACTCAAAACTCTTATGTTGAATTCGAAGGATCAATAACTTCACTCGGAGATCTGCTTTATCTAGGAGAACATGATGGCCATTCATATTTTAGAAACACTCAGGATTTAAGCTGGAATGATGCAAAACAAGCCGCTGAAAATTTAGGAGGCTATTTAGCTTCAATTCATACAATTGAAGAAAGCTCTGCAATTACAAATTTTGAATTTTTTAGAGGTTGGATTGGTTTATATCAAGATACAAATGCCCTGAACTATTCCGAACCTTCTGGGGGTTGGAAGTGGGTTAGCCCAACTGCTGTTAATGAAAACCAATATGAATCTTTGAGGATTGAATTTCTTAGAAATGGAATGATAGTGGAGACATATAATCACGATTTAGAATATGCAAATGACATTGCAAATTTTAATTTTCAAATACCGATTTTAGCTGAACTAGCTAAATATAGGGTAAAGGTATTTGCCAATTATGAAGGACAGGAATTTATTATAAGGGATATTGACGATCTGGTTGCAGGGGACGTGTATATTATTCAAGGACAGTCAAATGCTGCTGCTCTTGCATACAGCGGCTCTTCTTCATTATATCAAAATGAATATTTAAGGGTATATTCTGGAGGTTATAGAAATTCAACTGGCTTATTAAATGACAATCAGTGGTATTATGCTCAAGGAGATGGAAATGAGGATAGTGGAGGAAATACTGGTCAGTGGGGTTTAGCTCTAGCTAAAATGATTAAGGATCAATTGGATATTCCAGTTGCAATTTTTAATGGTGCCGATGGGGGAAAACCCATTAGTTTTTTTGACAGGCCTATTGATTATTCCAGCTCAACTGATACTAATTATGGTAGATTATTTTACAGATTAGATAAAACTGGCCTAAAAAATTATGTAAGAGGAGTTTTATGGTCACAGGGAGAAGCAGATTCTTTTCTTAACGGCTTGTCAACCGATGAATACAAAACTGCATTTGAATCATTAATGGGTTATTGGCAAGAAGATTATCCAAATATTCAAAACTATTTTATTTTTCAAACCAGAGATTGCGACTGTGGGACAATATTTAGTGGCAGAAAAAAAATCAAAGAGGCCCAAAGACTTATTTCTTTAGAAAATGAAAATGTATTTATTATGCCAACTACCGGTATGCAGGTTCACACTGACAATTGTCACTTTCCGTTCTATAGTGGCTATGAAAAATTTGCTCTTAGAATTTTCCCAATTTTGATGAAGGAAACATATGATATTGCATTACAAGAGGATATATATCCTCCTATGGTTATTGATATTAATCTCAATGGAAATACGCTTGAGATTATTACAGACTCACAAAGTTTAATGCAAAACTCTACAATCGACTCATACATAATTGGTAAATTAAATGACGATTTTATTTTTAGTGACAATACTTCAATTACAGGATTTGAAATCAATAACGACAAATTAATTTTTCAGTTATCACAAATTCCTAGCGATAATGCAAAACTATCATTAATTGGTTTTTCTTCGAGTTTACAAGACAATATAACTAATAGTTCAGGTATTGAAATAATTCCTTTCAGTGA
>CACLPI010000043.1 GCA_902608795.1 uncultured Bacteroidota bacterium | reverse complement strand
TTTATGTGATGGTTTAGATATTTATTTGGATGAAAATGGTGAAGCTTTAATTGTGATAGATGATATAGTCACTAGTGTAAGTGATATTTCTGGTGTTGCAGAAGTTTCTACTACTTCTGAGTTAACCTTTGATTGTTCTATGATTGGTTCAAATGAAGTAGTGATTACTGCAATAGATAATTATGGAAATTCTTCTCAGTGTATTCCTACAGTGATCGTTATTGATCAACAATCACCTGAGTTAGCGTGTGTTAATATCAATGTAACTCTGGAGAATGGTTTAGCAGTTATCACAGAGGATGACATTGATAATGGAAGTTATGATAACTGTGGTATTGAGTTTATTGAGCTATCTCATGTAGAGTTTACAGAGGATGATTTAGGATCAAATACAGTTATTATGACAGTAACAGATGTAAACGATAATGTATCGTCTTGTGAGGTAGAAGTAATGGTTGAAGCAGGTCTTTCAGTAACTGAAAACATCCTGGATGATTTATTGCTTTATCCAAATCCAACATCAAGCATAATTTATTTATCAAAAGATGTATCAATGGATTATGTTATTTACAATTCTATTGGTCAAAGATTAGGTCAGGGCAGTACATTAGGACAAATAGATATATCTCAGCTCGCAAACGGAATCTATTACATCAAACTAGAAAAAGATAATAAATCAATAACCCAAAAAATTATTAAAAATTAGATTATTCATAAGAATAAACTAAATTTACGAACCAATATCGGGCCTCGTAGCATAACTGAATAGTGCATCTGATTACGGCTCATACGACTTTACTACATATTTCACCCTAATAAAATCGTATATTTCTCACCAGCAACAAATTTTACTGGTTAAATTAATCATAATGTCATAGTTGCACAGAAACTATATTTTGTTATATTTGTTGTAAACAATGTTGTAAACAATATATGACTTATAATTTTTACCTAGCAAAAAGAGTATCAGCAAAAGGTTTAAGAAACATATGGATAAGCGTTTCTAATGGGCGAAAATATCGTAAATGGGTGATAACTGATTTATATGTAAATCCTCAGCATTTTAGCACTAAAAAGACTTTATTCAGAGCTACTAAAACACATCCAGCATATATAAATATTAATAAAGCACTTAAACGCTATAAAGATAGGTGTGATGAAGCGTATTCAATTTGGCAAACTGGAGATTATTCAATGAATCAAGTTGTTGAGCATATAAAAGGAAACCTAAATTCTGAAACAATTGATGATTTTGTCGAATCTTACATTATCCCTAATAAACGAAATGTTACTGGAAATGACTATAAAGAGAAGTTAAACATCATTAAAGGACATATGAATATTAAGGGTAAGTTGAAATGGAAACAAGTCAATAGAGATTTTTATGACAAGTTACAGATCACACTAGAAAAGAAACAGCTAAGCAACAAGTCAATAGAGTCTTATATGGTAGCTTTTGGAGGTATTTTAAGAGATGCAGAAGATAGAAATATCATATCACATTATACACCAATTCCAAAGCTCTTAAAACGAGGAGGTAGAAGAGTCAGAACTTTTAAACAAGACTTAAAAACTACAACAAGTAAAGAGTTTGAAAAGTATGCAGATTCAATTCAGAATATTGCACAATGGGAGTCTTTCGCATTTTGGTTGCTGTCATTTTGTTTAAGAGGTTTTTATCCAGCTGATATTGTCAAAATGGATGAGGCTGATTTTGATGAGCCAACAATGGTTAAGATGCTAAAAAATGAGCTTTATATTTACCACTTGAGAAGTAAGACTGAACACACAAAAAATAGACATATGTATGTTCATCTAGATGCAGAAATTACGCTACCTCTTCTCTTTACTTTAAAAAGAGTTGCATCTTATAGGTGGATGAAAAAATACAGCAAGTATATTGCGAATCCTACTGATATGATTAAGATATTTAATTACAATCCTAGTGATAATATCAAGTGGCATAATAATAGGTGGGCATTACACAGCAGAAGATTAAGAAAGTTTAATATGGACTTAATGTCAGCTCGTAAATCCTTTGAGACTTTTGCTGAGGAAATAGAATTAACAGATGATGATACACCAGTAGAATTTAACGAATATATGAGGTTAATTTTGCTTGGAAGAAGTTCTGATCCAATCCTAGAGGCGAGTTATAGTAATAAACATTCAAAGAGGATGAGAGAGGCAGTCACACAAGCTCATAAATATGTTTTAAAGAAGTTTAATTGCCAGTATCTAGTTGCAGTAATGATAAAGAAATTAGAGGGT
>CACLPI010000042.1 GCA_902608795.1 uncultured Bacteroidota bacterium | reverse complement strand
TAGACCCCTCATTTTCACAAATTCTTTCTGCTACTTCATACTGAAACATTCCGCACATTTCAGCTATTAATTTTCTATTTTCGATTATTTTAAAAACAATTTGAGAAGAAATATTATACGGGAAATTTCCAATAATTGAAAAATTATTGTTTTCAAATAATTTCGAAAGATTTAGATTTAAGAAATCTTGGTTGTAAATTATATTTTTATTTACCTTTAATTCTGAGATTAAATAGCTTACTGATTCATTATCAATTTCAACAAGCTTTAAATTATTGTTTTTCTTTATTAAGAATTGTGTTAGAATTCCAGTTCCAGGTCCTATCTCTAAAATATTTTGGCAGGGGGATAAAGACTCAACAATTTTTTTTGCAATGCTTATATCATTTAAAAAATGTTGACCTAATGATTTTTTTGGCGTTACAAATCGCAAGATAAATTATTTAATTATGGGAAATCCAGTGTATTCATGTAACACTTTAGGGATCATAATTCCGTCTTTTGTTTGAAAGTTCTCAAGTATTGTTGCAAGAACTCTTGGTAATGCCAGCGAACTACCATTTAATGTGTGGACAAGGCTGGTCTTACCTTGAACATTTCTGTACCTTATCTTTAATCTATTAGATTGAAATGTTTCAAAGTTAGAAACTGATGATACCTCCAGCCACTTATCTTGAGCAGGAGAATAAATTTCAAAATCATAAGTCAAAGCTGATGTAAAACCTAAATCACCTCCACAGAGTGTAATTATTCTAAATGGTAACTCTAACTTTTCAATAATTCCCTTTATTTGATCTTTCATTATACTTAATGAATCATAAGATTTTTGTGGGTGCTCTAGCCTAACAATTTCAACCTTATCAAACTGATGAAGCCTATTCAAACCTCTGACATCAGCCCCATAACTTCCAGCCTCCCTTCTAAAACAAGGACTATATCCAGTTTTTAAAATTGGTAAATTTGATTCTTCAATTATTTCATCTCTGAAAATATTAGTTATCGGGACTTCTGCAGTAGGAATAAGAAATAAATTATCCTGTGGAACTTTATACATTTGCCCCTCTTTATCTGGTAGTTGACCAGTCCCAAAGGCAGAGTCCTCATTCACTAAATATGGAACTTGTACCTCATCATATCCCAAATCAATATTAGAATCTAAGAAGAATGATATCAGTGCTCTTTGAAGTTTAGCCCCCTTGCCTTTATAAACTGGAAATCCAGAGCCTGTGATTTTAGTACCAAGTTCAAAGTCTATCAAATCATACTTTTTTGCCAATTCCCAGTGAGGAATAACATTGTCTTTATTGGCTTTAGTTTTAGAATTAAATATCACCAAATTATCGTCTGATGAATTTCCGGCAGGAACAGATTCGTGTGGGGTATTGGGAATTTGAGATAAAATATTTTCTATTTCATTTTTTACATCACTTAAATCATCCGAAAGAACTTTTGTGGAATTCTTTATTTCTAAACTTCTTTGCTTAAGATTAGGTATTTCATCTTTATTACCTTCTTTAAATAATTGTCCTATTTCTTTAGAAATAATATTTGATTCAGCTTGCATATTTTCATATTCTGTCTGAATTCGCTTTCTTCTTTCATCTAGTGAAATCAATTTGGCTATCAAATCTTCCGAATCAAAATTTCTTTTTTTCAGAGATTTTATAACCTCCTGTTTATTAGCAATTATGTAAGATGTTTTTAGCATAATCTAAATTTAAATTGTTTTTTTAAGATTAGTTATTAATTCAAAACATTTTTTTTTGTCCAATTGTAGTTGTGTGGTCAACTCATCGGCAGAATCAAATTTTTTTTCTTCTCTAATTTTTTTAATAACTCTTATAGAGATTTCCTTTGCATATAGGTTCTGTTTAAAATCAAAAAAATGAATTTCAATTGAATGACCTTTGTCTTTAAATGTTGGATTAACTCCAACATTCATCATCCCATTGATGTTTTGTCCATCAAACACCGAGCTAATAAAATAAACCCCATTTCCAGGTTTTATTTTATAATTATCAGTCAAAATATTGGCAGTTGGAAAACCAAGACTTTTACCTCTTCCTAATCCACCAATAACTTTTCCTGTCAAAATAAATTGATATCCAAGAAATTCATTCGCTTCATTTATTTTTCCGTCGATAATTAAATTTCTAATTTTTGTTGAGCTAATTGAAACTTTATTTTTGTGAAATGCATCCACCTTGGTTACATCATATCCAAAATCTTTAGAAAATTCTATAAGCTGATTTGAATTCGCATTTCTATTTTTTCCAAAATGATGATCATATCCTGTTACAATATGCCTGACATTTAATTTTTTAACTAAAATATCTCTTACAAATTCTAAAGGAGATAATTTTGAAAACGATTTACTAAAATCCTGGTTCAATAAATAATCAATGTTATAGGATTCAAAAATTTCATTTTTTTCATTTTGAGTAGTTAATAATTTAATATCTGCGTCGTTGTTTAAAACTATTCTTGGGTGTGGACTAAAAGTTAAAATAATTGACCTTAAATTTTTACTTTTAGAAATACTTATAACTTTATCAATAAGTTTTCGATGTCCAAGATGAACACCGTCAAAAGTTCCTACGGTAACAACTGAGTGGTCGTTTTCAAAATAATCCTGAATATTTAATGAAATCAAGTTGTAAAATTTAGTTATTAAAATTATTCATAGTTATGTTAATTCCTGAAAGGATAAAGGAATTTATAGCTTTTGAAATTAAATCAAAATTTGAAT
>CACLPI010000041.1 GCA_902608795.1 uncultured Bacteroidota bacterium | reverse complement strand
AAAAAGATGATTGATCAGTCAAGTCAATTTGTCCACCATAATTTATGTAAACTTCTCTTTCACTACATGAAAGAATTGTTAATAAAGCTGAAAAAATAAATAAAAATTTGATTTTCATTTTTGTTATTTTTGATGTTTTCAAATTTATAAATTTTTAATGTTAGATTTAAAGAAAATTAAAAGTAAATGGAAGGCTGAATATGAGCAAAAAATAGATGCTACCTCAAATCAACTTTGGGAATTAATTTCATCCCCTTCAAATTTGGAATTATTTCATCCTTTTTGTAAATCCAACAAGGCAATCGTATGGCCCGGTGAGAAATCAATTGATGAATTAATTTATTTAAACGATCTCACATACATAAGAAAGTTTCATAATTGGGAAAAGTCAAAAGGCTACAGTTTATTTATCGGAGAAAAAGATAAACAGCAGTCATATGTTGTTTGGAGAATTTTTAAAAAAAATGAATCCGTTTTTCTAAAAATTACTGTCTATCCTTATTTTTTAAGGAATTTTCCAAAAATTATCAGTTATTTACCCTATAAATTAATTGTAATTCCAGCGCTGGAATCTTATTTAAAAAGTGTTATTAAAGGAATAAATCATTATTTAACCACCAAAACAAAAACACCAAACAATTATTTTGGACATCATAAGTGGTTTTCATGAAAATCAAATATGTTTGGTATAAATTTTGGATGTAGGTAATTTTATATTACAAAATGAGGAAAATAAATTTAGTTGAAGAATTATTAACTGAAAGGGATAAAGAAATCAGTTCTGATGATCTCACATTATTAATCAAAGAAATATGGTCTAAAGAAGAATCAAGAAAGACAAAAATAATTAGTTCATTAAATGACATAAATAATGAAAAACATAATGTGTTAAAATTTGAAGAAATGGAATCTAAAAATATTTTCCACAAAAACACAATAAAAAAAATCTGTGTTAAATATAGACTTAGGTTTCTAGATTCAAATTTATTCAAGGGGGAATACCCTAAAAACATGACTAAAATTATAAGAGATTTAGAAAAGAAACATAGTACAAATCTAAAGAACTTTATGATTATGGCTCCTTCAAAACTATTTAAAATAAAAAGTCCTGATGATCCAATTTTATTTGTTCCAATTGGTAATGACTATTATTATTTAGTGCATAAATGGGGAGAGGAATTTAATTTGTTTAGAAGGTTATTGGTTTTACCTTTTAAGAATATTGACAACCTAACAATTTTTTCAGTTTTAGTTAGTGTAATATTTGCATTAATTGGAAAACTAATTATGCCAAGTCTTACTACTTCTGAAGTTTTCATTTTATTTCTATTCCTCGTTAAGGGATTTATTTTTATTTTCTTTTATACATTCTTTCTAACAAGGAAAAACTTTAGCGAAAGTATTTGGAACAGCAAATACGATTCCTTTTAGTTATTAAATTTTTAATAGCATTTTACGCAACCTTTATTATTTTTTATAAACATGAAATGCTCTGTCAACTCCAAATGGCATTTGATCTTTCCAAGTTCCCCAGTGTCCCACTATCTCCTTATCGCTTATGATTTCTAAGCTGTGTTTATGAATGTGTGCATCATTGATATTCTTCATGTTACCAGCATTTATGAAATTAAAAGAAATATTCGTAATATCATCATCTGCATTAGCAACAAAATATGGCTGATTTCCAAGGGAGCAGTAGTGTGTTAAAACTAATTCATCCATGTTCATATGATAAACAGTTGTCATCTCTCTTGCTTGATTCAAGAATAATTTTTCAACAACAGCATTTCCTGCAGAGGTAATCTCATATTTTATAAAAGGCTTATCAAGAGAACCGTATTTTAACATATTTGGTTCATCAAAAAGATACCAATCTCCCTCAAGTGACTTTATTTTTTCAAATTTCTTTAATGAAATGTCAAATTTATTAGTGTCTTTTAATGTAATTTTAATTTCTTCTTTCTTACAACAAGAAAAGATTAAAAAAATTGATATTAAGAATAGTTTTTTCATTTGGTAATATTTAAAAATAAATATAAAAAAATCCCCGAAAATAAATTATTATTCTTGGGGATAAATTGTGACCTCGGAGGGATTCAAACCCCCAACCTTCTGAGCCGTAATCAGATGCTCTATTCAGTTAAGCTACGAAGCCGTTAATCAGTTAAACAACCTATTTATCAAACTTGCTATTTTCAATGTTTACAACCTTGTTTACAACAATGTCTGACATATGACTGCTAACTGGGTACAAATATATCCTAAATTTTTATAACTTTAAACTATGAAAAAGATACTTTACTTCTTTTTATTTGCTACCCTATTAGGCTGTGGTGTAGCTTCTAATCTTCAAAGCTCAGCAAAAGGAAGTGGTTGGTATCCTGTAAGTATGAAGCCATCACAAGTTGAAACTGATGGATCTGTTTTTTATTCACAGAAATTAGATGATACCGAATATATTGAGGTTTATTATGACAGCTCTTTATATGAAGATGGATCTTACTACTATAATCAATTGATGGCAAGTTATGGATGGACTCCAAGTGGTGGTGATATGATGACTGCTTCAGCTTATGCAAGTCGTCCAAGCTATTCAGCTTTACACATTAGCGTTAAAAGAGGGGTTGCAATATATATGCATCCTGATGCAGAATATAGGGTGTTTAGAGTAGCAAGGAGACTATATTAAGCCTCAAAACTTTTTTTCCTCTTTATTAACTGGTATATCATCTATAAATAAAGGAAAATCCTCATTGATATATGTATCTGTTATAAGCTCTTTTGGTAAGAGATACGCTAGACTTGATTTTAGGAATGTTATTTTCTGTGTGCGAGTTAATTCCTCAACATTGATAGAATCAAGTATTTCTTTGGTGATAACCCTCAGCTGATCTTTTAACTCTGCATCAACTCTTCCTTTGCCTCGTTTACCTTTACTGCCGTATTTATTATTTGGTAAAAACATATTTATTCTTGATTTGTGTAAGGATAATATATATTCCCCCAGTCATCTTGCTGAGGTGTTCCCCAATGAGTTGAACTATATATATCTCCATACATTTTACTGGTGTTTTTAGTTTTTTTTACACCTTAGGGATAGAATCAATTGGATAGGTTGGGAAAAGAATCTACCCCCTT
>CACLPI010000040.1 GCA_902608795.1 uncultured Bacteroidota bacterium | reverse complement strand
AACTTGCTTCTCATTAATGAACTCTATTTCTCGAGACCTCTTAATTTTTGTCTGAACTGTTACTAAATTTTCATAAAGTATAAACTTTCTTCTAAAAAGTTCATCACCATATTCATCCATTATTTTTATTATGTAGTTCCCAGACTTTTTAAATCTTGTGTTTGAGTTTGGAAAACTAATATTGTAATGAGTGTAAATTTGATAAGTGTTAAAACTGCTTGAATAATTTTCAATTTTTACGTCATCAAATCCCTGAAGGAATTCTGATTTTAAAAGTTGTGATTTTTCCCAGTTAAAATCACAATGTTCGATTTGATAGTATAAATCGTCTTCAAATCCCGATAGAATATCAAATGATATTTTAAAGCTTTCACCAATGGTTCCTATGAAAAGATTATAAGCGATGTTGTCGTTGGGTTTTTGAAATGAAATTGACTTCACAAGGTCTGGGTTTATTGATTGTGAAAATGCGAAATTTACAACCAAATAAAAGATGCTTACTAGAATGAATGTTTTTTTCATTTTTTGTTAAAAAATCATGCTAAAAATAATTAAAAATTAATTGTAATATCTTCAATATTGGCTTATTTTTGCAGCGAATTTAATTTAGAAAACTAACAGTTCAAATTTATGTCTAAAGACATCGTTGTAAAGAAGGGTTTAGATTTAAGATTAATAGGCGCTCCTTCGTTCGAAATTGAAGAGGCAAAATTTTCAAAGGATTTCTCGATTTACCCTTCGGATTTCCATGGAGTTTACCCCAAATTAATTGTAAAGGAAAAGGACTCGATTAAGGCTGGTGAAGCTTTATTTTTTGATAAAAATTCTGAGAAAGTTATGTTTGTTTCTCCAGTTTCTGGAAAAATAAAAGAAATTGTAAGGGGAGATAGAAGAAAAGTTTTAGAAATCAAAATTGAGCCTGATAAAAATATTTCTTACAAAAAAATAGAAAAATTAAAATCTGAGGAACCGGCCATTATCATAGACTTTTTAGTTGAAAATGGTTTATGGCCATTTATAAAGCAACGTCCATATGATGTGATTGCTGACCCAAACTCAAATCCAAAAGAAATTTTTATTTCTGGTTTTGATTCTTCACCATTATCCGCTGACTTTGATTTTATCACTAAAAACAAGAAGGAAAGTATTTCACATGCAATAGCAATTTTATCAAAACTTTGTAGTAGACCTATAAATATTTCTCTCAGAAAAGAAAGCCAGAGTTTTTTGAGAGAATTGAGTGATGTGATCATTCACAATGTATCTGGTCCCCACCCATCAGGAAATTTAAGTACAATTATCAATAAGGTATGCCCAATTAATAAAGGCGATATAATTTGGACTTTAAATCTTCCTGATCTTATAATAATTGGTAAGGTGCTATTAGAAGGTAAGTTTTTAGCAGAAAGACTAATTGCAATAGCTGGATCTTCAGTTTCAAACCCAAAATACGTCAAAACATTAATTGGCTCTAATATCTATGGTTTTCTAAAGTTAAATGAAAAAAATTCCAGAATAATTTCAGGAAATGTTCTTACTGGGACAAAATTAGGGTCTATTGCTCATTTAAGATATTACAGTAATGAGGTTACAGCAATTCCTGAGGGTGATGATTATGATTTGTTTGGATGGGCGAAGCCAATGTTTGATAAGTTTTCTGTTTCTAGAGCTCTTACTTTTTCGTGGCTTTTTCCAGATAAAAAATATGATTTAAACACAAACACCAATGGTGAACATAGGGCATTTGTTGTTACAGGGTCTTTCGAAGAAGTTTTCCCCCTTGATATATACCCAATGCAAATTTTAAAGGCATGTATGTACAAGGATCTTGATGAAATGGAGACGCTTGGAATGTATGAAGTTTCACCTGAGGATTTTGCTCTTACCGAGTTTATATGTGTTTCAAAACAACCACATCAGAATATTATCAGAGAGGGACTAGATTTAATGAAAAAAGAAATAGGTTAATTATGTCAATAAAGTCAAAATTACATGAAATAAAAGAAAGTTTTAGAGGTAAAACTATGGCTCCTGCTTTTAACGCCTTTCATACTTTTCTTTTTACTCCAAACGATGTAACCTCAACTGGTACTCATATAAAAGTTGCTGATGATCTAAAAAGGACCATGAACACAGTTATTATGTCATTAGTTCCTTGCCTTATTTTTGGAATTTTTAATGCAGGATATCAGCACAACTTAGCAATTGATGCGGCTAATGGAATTACTACACAGGCATCACTTTTTGGCAACTTTTTAACTTTTGATAATTTGATGATTGGTTCCATAAAAGTACTTCCACTTGTCATTGTTTCATATGCAGTTGGTTTGACAGTTGAATTTATTTTTGCGGTAATTAAGGGTCATGAAGTGGAAGAGGGGTATTTAGTAACTGGTATGCTTGTACCTCTAATAGTGCCGATAGACCTGCCACTTTGGATGCTCTCAGTTTCGGTTGTTTTCGGAGTTGTGATTGGAAAAGAAGTATTTGGTGGAACGGGAATGAATATTTTAAATCCTGCACTAACAATCAGAGCTTTTTTATTTTTTGCTTATCCTACATGGATGAGTGGTGATAAAGTTTGGGTTTATGATGCAGTAGACCGAGCTGGTACATCTGAAGCTATTTCAGGTGAAACTATCCTAGGCAGCTATGCTCAAAATCAAGATATTGTTTATTCAATTTCAGATATGTTTTTTGGATTTATTCCAGGATCAATTGGGGAAACTTCCAAACTACTTATAATATTTGGTGCCTTATTTTTAATATTTAGTAAAATAGGTAGTTGGAGAATTATTCTGAGCACTCTAATGGGTGCTCTTGTTATGGGACTAATTTTTAACGGCGTAATTGAAGCTGGAATAATCTCCGATTCCAGTAAATTCTATGGCCTTATGAGTGTTCCTTTTTGGGAGCATTTGTTGATTGGAAGTATTCTATTTGGAGCTGTTTTTATGGCAACGGACCCTGTTACAGCTGCTCAAACTAACAAAGGAAAATTGATATACGGTTTTTTAATTGGTTTTATATCAATTATGATTAGAGTATTTAACCCTGCTTACCCCGAAGGTGTTTTCCTAGCTATTTTGTTAATGAATGTCTTTGCTCCGACTATTGATCATTATGTTATACAGTCAAATATAAAAATGAGATTAAATAGATTAAAACTTAAAACAGCATAATTATGGCAATTAATACTGAAAAAAATACCTATACACTTTTGTTTGCAGTTGGACTGGTTATTATTGTTGGTACTCTCTTGGCTGCAATTGACTCGTCATTGAAAGATAAAATCAGAATTAATAAGATTCTTGAAAAACAACAAAATATATTATATGCCATTGGAATTAACGAAAATGAGGGTAATAGTGTAAAATTTATTGCTGCAGACAAAGCAGAACAAGAGTTTAACAAGTATGTTACCAAACAAATTTATATTCAAGGAGATGAGGTTATTGAGGACGATAAAGCTTACTTAATAGATGTAAAAAAGCAAAAAGCATTAGCTAAAGATCGAACTTACAAGAGAAAACTTCCATTATTTATCGCAGAGAAAGATGGGAGAAATCTTTATGTGGCACCAATCCGTGGTAAGGGACTTTGGGATGCGATATGGGCATATGTTTCAGTTGATGAAAATATGGTTATCAGAGGTATTTACTTTGATCATAAAGCCGAAACTCCTGGACTTGGAGCTAATATTAAGCAAAGATTTTTTATGGACGATTTTATTGGTGAATCATTATTAGATTC
>CACLPI010000039.1 GCA_902608795.1 uncultured Bacteroidota bacterium | reverse complement strand
CTTCATATTAATGCTCCATTGAAAAGTCTTCCATAAACTTAGTGGTATAATTTCCATCAACGTAAGCCTTTGTATCCATTAACTTTCTGTGAAATGGAATGGTGGTTTTTATACCCTCAATAACAAACTCATCAAGTGCTCTTCTCATTTTGTCTATTGCCTCTTCTCTAGTTTGAGCTGTGGTAATTAATTTTGCAATCATTGAGTCGTAATTAGATGGAATCGTGTATCCAGAATAAACATGCGTATCAATTCTAATACCATGCCCTCCTGGTAGATGTAAATTAGTAATTTTTCCAGGTGATGGTCTAAAATCATGGTATGGATCTTCAGCGTTTATTCTACACTCTATTGAGTGAAGTTGGGGTAAATAGTTTTTTCCAGAGATTTTAGTTCCTGCTGCAACCATGATTTGTTCCCTAATTAAATCATAGTCTATAACTTGTTCTGTGATGGGATGTTCAACTTGAATTCTTGTATTCATTTCCATGAAATAGAAATTCCTATTTTTGTCTACGAGAAACTCTACTGTACCGACCCCTTCATATTTTATATATTCTGCAGCTTTGACAGCGGCTTCTCCCATTTTTTCTCTCAACTTATCTGTCATAAAGGGAGATGGAACTTCTTCTGTTAATTTTTGATGGCGTCTTTGAATAGAACAATCTCTTTCAGATAAATGACATGCTTTTCCTTTTGAATCTCCGACAATTTGAATCTCAATATGACGTGGCTCTTCAATAAGCTTTTCCATATACATATCGTCATTTGCAAAAGCTGCTTTAGATTCAACCCTCGCTGAATTCCAAGCATCTTCTAATTGGTCAGCCTTCCAAACAGCCCTCATGCCTTTACCACCGCCACCTGCACTGGCCTTTAACATTATGGGATATCCTACTTCTTTGGCCAGTTTTTTACAATGGTCGAAAGATTCAATAATTCCTTTACTTCCTGGAACACAAGGTACACCAGCCTCAATCATAGTGGCCTTGGCAGTCGCCTTGTCACCCATTTTATTAATCATATCAGGTGATGCACCAATAAACTTGATGCTGTGCTCTTCACATATCTTGGAAAATTTAGCATTTTCTGAAAGAAAGCCATAACCTGGATGAATAGCATCAGCGTTTGTAATTTCTGCAGCTGCAATTATATTAGAAATTCTTAAATATGAGTCTGAGCTTTGTGGTGGACCAATACACACAGATTCATCGGCAAATTTAACATGAATACTTTCTGCGTCTGCAGTTGAATATACAGCCACGGTTTTAATACCCATTTCTTTGCATGTTCGGATTATTCGTAAAGCAATTTCTCCTCGATTAGCGATTAATATCTTATTAAACATAATTCAATCTTAAATTAAGATGGGTCTATTAGGAATAAAGGTTGGTCAAATTCAACTGGGCTGGTATCTTCGACTAATATTTTGACAATTTTACCAGAAACTTCGGATTCAATGTCATTGAATAATTTCATAGCTTCAATAACGCATAAGACAGTGCCTTCTGAAACAATATCGCCAACTTCAACAAAGGAAGGTTTGTCTGGTGATGGCTTACGATAAAAAGTTCCAATGATTGGAGAGCTAATGGTTATTAAATTTGATTGCTCTTCAACTGTGTTTTGCTGAGTCACAGTTGGGTCAGGTGCAGGGGGAGAAACAAGTGGTTTTGATTGAGGGTGTGGGACAATAATTGGATCTTTAACAACAACTTGAGATGAAGAAGAATCATTCGTCTTTATAGTAATTTTTACATCCTTCATTTCCAAGCTGACCTCGCTTGCTCCAGACTTTGCAACAAATTTGATAAGACTTTGAATTTCTTTAATACGCATAATATGGATTTAATAATTAACAAAAATCGTTGATTTTAGCTTAAAAACAATAGAAAATCTTTAAAAATCATAAAAAAATCATAAAAAAGGGTCAAAAATTACAATTTTTGGCTAAAAGTAGTACAATTATAAATACAGTTTTTTTTAAATAAACCATAATTTTATTACATATGATAATTTATATCAAAAAGCTACTTTTTTTGTCATTTTTGGTCTTTTTTTTTAAAAATTAATATAAAAATCATCAAAATAGCGTTTTTTTAAGTATTTTTAGTATAACTAATAAATTACGAATAATTAAATAAAACACATGAAAATTTATCATATTAAAAATTTACTTTTTATCAGTATTCTACTTTTTTCAACCACAATCTATGCTCAAGATTTTAGCCATGCTAGTAATCCCGTGGTAGATGTCTCTATTTTTAAATCTTCTGAAATCAATGGAATTGAAAATGCCCTCACGATTCAAGAAGGTTATTTTGTAACCTTTGCTCAAGTTTTCGAGGGAAATACTGGAGATTTTGAGTGGGCATTCCCAGATGGCAGTAGTGGACAACCTATCAATACTGGTCAGACATCTTTACCTGCAGGTTTTAAAATTTATTACGATGGACAGCCTATAGATGGTGAATTCATAATTGTTTATGGGCACGAGATTTCAACAACTGAATCAACTTTTGCATTAAACGAGATAGAAGACAATAGTAGAACAATACTATTTCCTAATCCAACAAACTCTGAGGTTGCACTAAATTCTGATAAACTCTATGAAATAAGTGTCTTTGATATACTTGGAAATAAGGTTATGGAGCTAACAGGGAATAGTATTAATATGGAGCACTTATCTAATGCTACATATATAGTAAATGCATTGGATATTGAAACTAAAGAAAACTTAAGCTATAAGGTAATTAAGAAATAGTGATTATGCTTCGGCCTCTGAATTATCAATAAGCACCTTGCCTTTGTAGTAAAGCTTTCCTTCATTCCAGTAAGCTCTGTGGTATAGATGGCTTACACCTGTTTTAGAACAAATAGCAATTTGTGGCATTTTTGCCTTATAATGAGTTCTTCTTTTGTCTCTTCTTGTTTTGGACGTTTTTCTTTTTGGATGTGCCATTTAAAACTATTTTATCTTTTTAAACTTTTCAGCTTATCCCACCTAGGGTCAGCTAACTTACTGTTTTCTTTTGGTTTATGATCCTCCAATATATCTAATATTTCTGACTTTAAACTTCCATCTTCAACGCCAGGATGGATTCTCTTTGGCGGCAAAGATAACACAATCAATTCAAATAAATATTGATCGACGTAAAGCTTGTGCTCTCCATGAGGCAAAATAAGTATTTCATCATCTTCGTCATTAAATTCTTGTCCAAACTTAACTACAAGCATAGCCTCTTGTTTTATTTGTTTATCAAAAGGTTCATTTGTTAAATCACAATTTACATTTACGATTCCGTTTAACACAAAATTTAACTCAAGGAGTGTCGATTTTTTTGTTAATTCTATATCTATATTTATGGAGACGTTGTTGAAATCAGAAAAATTAAATCTATCAAAGAACTTTTTATCAACCTTAAAATTAAATTGATGGTTTCCAGTCTTTAAACCTGCAAATTCGATTTTATATTTGCTATTGGGTTTCATCTACTTAAATTTAAGGGGAGCAAATATATAAATTTTATTAAAAATTTTACAGGATAAAGCCTTGAATTAAGTTATTATAAAGTTTGTAGTTTGTTTTTAGAGAACTTTTTATAAATAGATCTTCTTTTATAAATATCGATTGCTAGAAAAATGGAGCTTAAAAATGAGTCTTTTGACGCAACACCCTTGCCAGCGATAGAATATGCTGTCCCGTGGTCTGGTGATGTCCTAATTCGATTCAAACCAGATGTATAATTTACCCCTGTTCCAAACGACAGTGTTTTAAAAGGAATAAGACCTTGGTCATGATAACATGCCATAATTAAGTCATATTTCTTATACTCCATTGAACCAAAAAAGCTGTCTGCAGCAAATGGGCCATAAATCAAGATACCTGAATTATGAATTTTCTTAACAGCCGGACTAATTATTTTTTTATCATTTGATGATATTACACCTCCGTCACCAGCATGAGGGTCTAAAGAAAGAATTGCAATTTTTGGTTGTTCTATCCGAAAATCTTTCATCAATGTAGAGTGCAATGTCTTAACCTTGGTTTCCACTAGTTCTGAGGTGATTGCTTTTGTAACATCAGCAATTGCAGTGTGCTCAGTAAGAAGAGCGACTCTTAGATTTTTCGAGACCATCATCATCGTTGGATTTCCGTCAATCTCACTAGCAATGTAATCTGTATGTCCCATAAACCGAAATTTGTCAGAATGAATTGCCTGCTTGTTAATTGGAGGTGTAACTAGGACATCTATTTTTCCATTTTTTAAATCCTTAACAGAGTTTTTTATCGATTCAAAAGCGACAACCCCCATCTCTTTATCTAAGATCCCAAAAGAAATTGATGGGGGGTTTCTATGATTATCAATTATATTGATTGCTCCTTCAATTGATTCCTCTGGGGTGCTAATATTATTAAACGCTATGTTTAAATCAAAATGATTTAATGTGTAAGTTAGATTTTTTATTGGAGCGTATATAATAGGAGTAAATAAACTTAACATTTCTGAATTAGCGAGAGAGCTTAGTAAAATCTCTGGACCAATACCATTCATATCACCTGCAGTAAAGCCAACCTTGATTTTATTTTTTTTATCTTTTAAGTTCATTTTAGCTATATCCTAATATTTCTGTAAATTTATCAAATTAAACACATATAATGTTTACTGGAATAGTAGAAAGTTTAGGGATGGTTACAAATATTGAGGTGGATCGTGGAAACATTGATTTCACTATTCAAAGTAAAATAAGTAGTGAGTTAAAAATTGATCAAAGCGTTTCACACAACGGTGTTTGTTTAACTGTCACAAAAGTTAGTGAC
>CACLPI010000038.1 GCA_902608795.1 uncultured Bacteroidota bacterium | reverse complement strand
TTATTCGATCATTGATAGCTATTATTTCTGCAGGATTTATATGCTTTTTAATGAAAGATTTCATATTCGATACAATTATTTTTGGTCCAAAAAAAATGGACTTTCCAACATATAAGTTTTTGTGTCAAGCTGCAACGTTCATTGGTGTTGAAACAACTTTTTGTGGAGATGAATTTCCTTTCATAGTTCAAAATAGAACTATGGCAGGCCAATTTTCAGCTCATGTTATGACATCAATAATTTCAGGTTTCATAATATCATTCCCTTATATTCTGTATGAGTTTTGGAAATTTATTGCTCCTGGATTACTTGAAAAGGAAAAAGCTAAATCAAGAGGTTTTATCTTAGTTTCATCATTATTATTTTTTCTAGGAGTATTGTTTGGATATTATATAATTTCCCCCTTATCAATTAACTTCCTGGGTACTTATCAAGTTTCTAGCCAGGTACTTAATGAGATTGATTTAGGTTCATTTATAAGTTTAGTAAGGTCCTCTACTTTAGCTTCAGGTATTATTTTTGAGCTGCCAATAATAATATACTTTTTAACTAAAGCAGGAGTTGTTACTCCAGAATCTCTGGTCAAATACAGAAAATATGCACTGGTATTGGTTTTAATTTTAGCGGCAATTATAACACCCCCTGACGTAGCAAGCCAAATTATTGTTGCTATTCCAATTGTGGTATTATACCAAGTAAGTATATTTATTTCTAAAATAGTTATTAAAAATCAAGCTAAATGATCTTAAAAGCAAACAACTTAATTAAAACCTACAGCGGGAAAAGTGTGGTAAATGACGTTTCATTAAACCTAAAACAAGGTGAAATTGTGGGGCTATTAGGTCCGAATGGTGCTGGGAAAACTACCTCATTTTATATGATCGTTGGTTTAATAAAACCTAATTCTGGATCAATATTTTTAGACGATAAAGATATTACACTTTTCCCCATGTTCAGAAGAGCTCAAAACGGGATTGGATATTTAGCTCAAGAATCATCGGTTTTCAGAAAAATGAGTGTTGAAGACAACATACTGAGTGTACTTGAAATGACCAGTCTCACAAAAGAGGAACAACAAAATAAAGTTGAATCATTATTGGACGAGTTTGGTTTAAAGGCTATTCGAAAGAGGCGTGGTGATTTACTTTCGGGCGGCGAAAGAAGAAGAACCGAAATTGCCAGAGCACTCGCTACAAATCCAAGCTTTATTTTATTAGATGAGCCATTTGCCGGAGTTGATCCTCTTGCGGTTGAGGATATACAAAAAATTGTTAGAGACTTAACAAAAAGAAATATTGGAATATTAATCACTGATCACAATGTTCAGGAGACACTTGCAATAACTGATAGAACATACCTTATGTTTGAGGGTAGTATTTTAAAAGATGGTAAACCGGAGGAATTAGCAAATGATGAACTAGTGAGAAAGGTATACCTTGGAAAGAATTTTGAACTTAGAAAAAAAACAATTTAATAATTCCCTTTGTATTGAGTAAAGATTGAAGTCAAAATATAAATTAAAAGAATTATAGGAACGGAGTAAATGCCTAAAAATATCACTGCTGGTATTGAAATGAAAATAATAAAGAACCTTCTCCGATTACCGACAAATCTTGTTGACTTAAATTTGAAATTTAACAGTTTAATATTTGAAACTAATAGAAAACTGGATATCACTAAAATTAGCATTAAAATATCATATCTTAAAATAATTTGTGAAAACAAATTTCCCTCTTCAGAAATTATTGAAAAAGAGTAGATTAAAATTGCATTAGCTGGAGTTGGCAAACCATTAAAAAAATTTGATGCAGATTTTTTGATATTAAAACGTGCTAATCTGTATGCCGATGCTATTGTAATTATAAAGCCTAAAAACGGGATTAATGATGAAAAAATAGAACCAACAACGAATGAAGGAGCTGCATTAATCATGTTATATAGTAGTATTCCTGGAACTAAACCAAAGCTAACCATATCTGCTAGAGAATCAAGCTGAATTCCGATATCAGATTTAGCATTTAATTTTCTGGCAATATAGCCATCTAAATAATCTAAAATTAAGCAGATAAAAGTGATATAAAATACATATTTTACCTCAAGATTATTTTCAACTAATAAAAGAGTGGCAACACAACCAAGAAATAAGTTGAAAATGGTAATCAGATTTGGTAAAAACTTAAAGTTCACTGAAATTATTTGCTATAAAACTAATAATTTAGGTTTAATTTAATTATAAATTTGCTACTTAATTATAATGCATAATTACAATATCTTAACTACTTATGGTGTTATAAAATAAATGAAAATTAAATTAATAATATTATTATTTCTGATTTGTAAAGCTGTGTTTGGTCAGAGTCCGTCTAAATATTCAAATGAGTTTCTCAATATTGGTGTTGATGCAAGATCAATTGGAATGGGTAACGCGGTGGTATCTTCAACAGATGATGTAAACTCAACTTATTGGAATCCTGCAGGTTTAATAAACATTGAAAGAGATGAAATATCTCTAATGCATTCCAATTATTTTGCGAATATTGCAAATTACAATTATATGTCTTATGCAAAGAAAGTTGATGATGAATCAGCAATAGGGTTTTCACTTATCAGATTTGGGGTTGATGATATTATGGATACCACTCAACTTATTGATAATCAAGGAAATATTGACTTCAATAGAATTGAATTATTTTCTGCTGTAGACTATGCTTTTTTATTTAGCTATGCTAAAAAAAATAAATTATTAAATATAGATTATGGGTTAAATATCAAGATAATTAGAAGGATAATTGGTGATTTTGCTAACTCATGGGGTTTCGGATTTGATTTAGGTATTCAGCATCAAAATAATAAAGGTTGGAAGTTTGGTCTAATGGCAAGAGATATAACAACCACTTATAATAGTTGGTCTTTTGATGAAGACAGATTAAATGATATTCAAGATGCAATTGAAGATCAAAACCAGCAAATTCCTGAAAAATCAGAAATAACATTACCTAAACTACAATTTGGTATTTCAAAAGAATTTTCACTTAACAATGAATATAGTTTATTAGGCGCATTTGATTTATTTATTGTGTTTGAAGAAACTAATGACATAGTTTCGACAGAAATTGCTAGTATTAATCCTGCACTGGGTTTTGAACTGGGATACATTGATTTAGTATATTTAAGATTAGGGGTTGGTAATTTTCAGAATGAAATACAATATGATTCATCAGAAAAGCTTAGCTTTCAACCAAACTTTGGTATTGGATTTAATATGAATAGTATTGAAATTAATTATGCATTTACCGATATAGGAAATCAATCAACAGCATTGTATTCCAATATTTTTTCTTTAAAATTCAACCTTAATATATTAAGATGAATAAAACTTATATAAACATCCTCTTTGCATTGGCATTAATATTTTTTTCACTAAATATTTATGCAAATGAACTTGAAAATAAAAATCGTTACAAATTAAGTATTCTGTCGATCGGAGAAGGACTAAGCTTAGTCGATGCCTTTGGACACACAGCGATAAGAGTTAAAGATACAGAGTTAAAAAATGATGTAGTATTTAATTTTGGCGTTTATGATTTTAATTCGCCAAACTTTTATTCAAACTTTGTTAAAGGTAGACCTGAGTATAAACTTGCAATACAGAATTACAACAATCTTATCCAAAATTATATCACACAAAAAAGATATATAGTTGAGCACCAGCTAAATCTTGATCAAAATTCGACTAAAATAATTATTGATTTATTGGTTGAAAAATTAAATGACCCATATTACACATACGATTATTTTAGAGACAATTGTACAACTAGAGCCGCTGATATTGTTATTGATAAAACAAATAATAAATTTAAAGACGATAAATTAGAATCCGAAGCTGTTCTAACTTACAGGGATCTAATTCACAGAAAAATAAATGAAAATTCATGGGCAGCACTTGGAATTGATTTATGCCTGGGGGCAATAATTGACAAAAAAATCAACACAAGAGAAACATTTTTTCTTCCAGAAAATTTAATGAACTATTTAGACTTGTATGAGGGTGATATTATCAAAAGAAATATTATTTACAGTCCGGGATCAGAAATAAGTTACCGAGAAAATTTACCGTCTCCCCTACTAATAAACATCATATTATCGTTAATCATAGTCGCTATTACAATATTTAATTTTAAAAGCAATAAATGGAATAAAAGTTTAGATTCTTTAATTTTTTTAATTTCAGGGTCAATAGGAATACTAATTATTTATCTATGGTTCTTTAGCAATCATTTTGCTGGGGCTCAAAATTTCAATTTTCTGTGGGCTTTTCCCTTAAATTTTGCTTTAATATTCGCAATTTATAAAAATAAAATACCTAATTGGTCCATTGGATATATCAAATTATTAATCATACTAATTATCCTCTTGTTTTTACATTGGGCTACAGGGGTTCAAAAATATAATTTAACTTTATTGCCAATATTTGTTGCTCTATTAATCAGATACTCATTTTTAGTGCATCGAATCAATAGAACTATAAAATGAAAATTTATTCAAAAAAGGGTGACAAAGGAAAAACTTCATTAATCGGTGGTAAAATAGTCGATAAACATAACTTGTCTGTGGATGCATATGGAACAGTTGATGAGCTAAATTCATTCATTGGACTGCTAAAAGACTATGTTGAGGACAAAAAAATTAATGAGGTTTTACATAATATTCAGCTTAAACTTTTTTCTATTGGATCTATACTAGCCTCAGCTGGCGATAATAATTTTTCAGAAAAGGTAAGTTTAGAAAAAAAAGATATTGAAGATATTGAATCCAATATTGATAATATGAACAATCAACTCCCTGATCTAAAAAATTTTATTATACCTGGTGGACATAAGATTTCCTCATATTGTCATGTTTGCAGATCAATTTGCAGAAGAGCTGAAAGAAAAATTTCAGAATTAAATAATAACTATCAGATAAATCCATATATTTTATCTTACGTAAACAGACTTTCAGACTTTTTTTTCGTGTTAAGTAGACATATTAAAAACTCTGATAATATTGAGGAAACTTACTGGTAATTATATCTTGTAAATTAATATTTTAACAAATTCTTGTGTAATTCTGATAAAAAATTATTTTTGCAAAAAAAAGTAATTAATCATGTATTGGACATTAGAACTTGCATCTTATTTAAGTGACGCACCTTGGCCAGCTACCAAAGATGAGTTGATTGATTATTCAATTAGAACTGGAGCCCCCTTAGAAGTTGTAGAAAACTTACAAGCAATTGAAGACGAAGGAGATTTATACGAATCAATTCAAGAAATTTGGCCAGACTACCCTACCGATGAGGATTACCTTTGGAATGAAGATGAGTATTAATTGATCCTATTTTTATTTAACACTTTCTTATACAGTTTTCTTAAGTAAAATAGACAAACATGTCGTATATTTAACCTGTTTTAAGTAGTTATAAACTAAACTAATGCTAGGGAAAATTCTTAAATTATTTGTAGGAGATAAATCAAAAAAAGATTTAAAACTTATCAATCCGATTATTGAGAAAATCCACTCTTTTGAGCAGGAAATGAATGGCTTATCAAATGGTGAATTGAGAGGTCAAACTATAATACTCAAGAAAGAGATTCAAAATGCCACCTCTGATATTAATTCAGAGATAGAAAAAATTAAAACTGAAATAGATGATATAAATGATTTTGATAAAAAGGAGGAGCTTTTTAATAAAATTGATAAGTTAAACGAGGATGTATACAAAATAAGTGAGGAAACACTGAATAAAATACTTCCAAAAGCTTTTGCTGTTATAAAAGAAACAGCTAAAAGATTTGTAGAGAACAAAGAGATTATTGTAGAAACCAATGATTATGACTTGGAGCTTTCTACAACC
>CACLPI010000037.1 GCA_902608795.1 uncultured Bacteroidota bacterium | reverse complement strand
TTCATCTTCACCTAAGCTTGAAGATGTTTCAGGGTTTATTATTGCTTCAACCGCCAAATCATTGTCGCCATTTATATCTGCCCAAAAGGAAACCCATGGGCGAGCCTGTTTAATTGCTAATTGATTTTGAGAAGTAACTTTATACTCAATATCCATCCCAAAATCCTCCTGACCAACAACATCATAAAGTATGGCAAATTCATCATGAATTACACTTAAATAATCCCTCATTTGATTAAGGTACTCTTCATCCATTATCAATTCTCCTGCATTGACTAAATTTGAAAGTCTTAGAACAAGGTATCCCCCTCCCTGTGTAGGGTCTCTGTATAACAAAATTTCCTCAGGGACAGAGTTTGGGTCTGGATTGGTTATTAATGACTCCCCGATTTGAGTATTCAAATAAAATGTATTTTCAGTTTCATATATAGGGTCAATACTTATTCCAACGCCATTTGACTGCTCCTGTTGAAAATTTGGGTGACAAAGCAGCCCCATAGCTGCCATAAAATGGTCAATTCTGTAAAAATCTCTTTCCTCATAAGCTCTAAAATTCCACATACTTGCATAAACCTGTTTTACTGATTTTGAAATATGTCCTTCATCAGGATATTGTGTTTTGGAGGTATATAGTCCTGCACCGCTAAAGCCTGGCAAATCTTCGTTGTTTGTACTTGACCTAACCCGAACCGGTGTCCCCTCGGGAAAAGCATCATGCATAGCTTGTAAATCATCTAATATCCACTGAGGCATTGGAGCATCTTTGATGGCTGTTCTAAATGTTTGAAGCCTATCAACCCTGAAGTCTATATCATTTTGGAAACTAGGATTTTCAATCATTAACTCAATTTCCTCATAAAAGTTATTAAATTTCATAAATTCATCATAATAATAAAATGGGACTCCAAAACCATCTGGGATTGTGCCATTTGGAAACTGGAATGTCCTCATCGTAGCAACATTTGAGCATTTTGCGCCAAATCCAGTTGACATTTCAAAGCTGATATCATTAAGAGGTAGTATTTCGGTAAAACTTAGGTCCCGAATAGGAAACTGTGTCTCAGTTGGTCGTATATTTTCATACCAGTCATTAACTTCGTCAAGTGTTGCTGATCTAATTTCATAACTTTCATTTTCAACTTTATAATATATATATCCATTTAAAAGACTTGATATTTCGTTAATGGAAAGTGGGTCTGCTATGTAAGCATTTGGAACATTGTCCTGAATAGCTCTGAGGTTGACATGGGAAAGTGGTGTTTGAATAACAGATGTAATAATGCCTCCGACCCTAGGTAATGAATTTGGCAAAGCATCATAAAGAACAATATCTCTACTTCCAGGCGTTTCATTTAAATTTTGCATATGCCTAAAGTAACCATATCCTTCAGCCAAATGAAAGGGTATATAATTTATTTCAGCAAAAACATCAGTTTCCAAGACAACATCAAATCTTGAATCTACAAACTCATCCGCATAATTGTTTATGTGGTCATTTTCATCAGCCTGACCAATAAAATGATTCATGTTGTTTTGTAGAAACGGCATGCTTGCTACTAATAATTCATATGTTCTTTGAGTGTCTTCAAAATTATATGCATCGCCAAAAGAGAAATTAAACGAATATGTCCCAATTATCCCGGTTGGCAATATAGTGTTTGGATTAAAAACAATTTCACCGGATGCATCATCACCGGTAACAGAAGCGCCAATTCCATTCCAGAAATTTGCATGAATTGTATATGTGTTGCTGTTAATAAAATATACTTTTGGTTCAGGCGTATCTCTGTCTAATATTCCAAACTTAACATAAAGCTGGTCGTCTAAAAATGGGGCCCAACCAACGTTATTAACAGTAGCTAGCTGCATAAATGTGTCGGCGTCTGGAATTGAAGTTGAACCATCAATAATATCAATCGGCGATGCATAATTGAAAGGTGAATCAATTGGCATATTATTAAATTCTGTGATGTCATCAATTCCGTCACCATCGTAGTCGTCTGGATT
The DNA here is from genome assembly GCA_902608795.1 of uncultured Bacteroidota bacterium. Lineage (GTDB taxonomy): Bacteria > Bacteroidota > Bacteroidia > Flavobacteriales > Flavobacteriaceae > MED-G13. The sequence goes on along the minus strand of CACLPI010000037.1, from coordinate 4,026 downwards.
ATCAATATCATGCTCTGTTATGGAATAGTTTTCTAAGGGATAAGCCTGTGATGGTTCCGAAATAATCATAGTGCCATTTAGTCCAATAGTAAGTGATGTAGCCCAATTAAAGTCCGAATTGTGTTGAGCATGAAGAATATAGTATTTGCCTTGCTGACCTTCTATTGATAATTGTGCTTGACCAAGATTATTAACCGAGTAGTTGTCAATAGTAACAAATTGAGCAAAACACATGTTTTGAAAAAGAAATAAAAAAATTGATGTTAGTATAAAATTTCTCATTCTAATAAAAGCGACTGCAATATATTATTAATTACAATTAAAAGATGTCTCGAACACAAATAGTTTGCTATTATTCTCTTCAATTATAATTTTATAAATCCTGTTATAAATATTTTCATCGAAAGGTTTCATATCCTTATCAATTAGTAATCCAGCTAATATTGGCGTTGTGTTACTATGACCTACAACTAAGCTATTTTGTTTTAAATTCAAGAGGCGTTCAGAAAAAAGTTCCAAATTATTGGGGTTATAGTATTGTATACTTACTTTTTTAGACAAAGCTGTTGGCATGGCTGTTTTTATTGTTCTTAAATAGTTTGTACTGTAAACATTTTTAATATTGATATCTTCAAAAAATGAACTTAAATGCTCCGATCTTTTTATTCCGCACGTTGTTAAGGGTGGGTCTAATGGATTTTCAGATAAAAGGTCTTTTTCTGAATGTCTAATCAGATAAATTGTGAAAGTTACTCCGTCTGTCTGGGCGATTAAATGCTTATTGGTGAGACATGAGAAAAAAATCAAAAAAGCTAGGATTAATTTTATTTTTTTCAAACAATCAGTATATTAGAGAATCAGTGTATTTACACAAAAATAATTAAAATTAATTCAAATTTTGAATAGAGCATTCTTAGTGTCCATAATTGTATTTTTCATGTTTTTCGCATGCTCAAAAGATGAAATTGCAACTAATGAGAATACTGATGACACTTCAGAAAATACAGATAGTTCTGATGAGTCCAACGACAATAATTCTATAGACACTGCTGATTGGTCTTTAATTACTCACAGTAATGATGTCGATCCCAATTATTTGGAAGTATATGATGACAACAATACAGTTAGAAGAATAGATATTGTATTTGATTCAAGTGATTGGGACCTAATGCTTGAAGATATGTCTTCTTTATTTGGTACATTTGGCCAAGGAGGTCCTGGCGGTCCTGGTCCAGGTGGATTCCCTGACGAAAACCCTATTTTTAAACCTGCTGATATTTATTACAATGGTCTTCAGTGGTATAAAGTTGGTGCAAGATTTAAAGGCAATTCTAGTCTTGCATTTTCGTGGCGAAATGGTGTTTGGAAAATGTCATTTAAACTAGATTTTGATGAATTTGAAGACAATTACCCTGAAATAGAAAATCAAAGGTTTTATGGGTTTAAACAATTAAGTCTAAAAAATAATTTTGACGATGAATCACAGTTGAGAGAAAAAGTTGCTTCAGATGTTTTCAGAGAATCTGGAATTCCTTCACCTAGGACACAATTTTATGAGGTTTATGTTGATCATGGTGCAGGGCCAATATATTTTGGATTGTATACAATGGTTGAAGAACCTGATGATACATTGGCTAAATCACAATTTAGCAATGATAATGGCAATCTCTATAAGCCTGATGGAAATGGAGCAAGTTTTTCAAGCGGCAGCTTCAACCAAAATCACTTTGTAAAGCAGTCTAATGAGACAGATTCAGATTGGAGTGATATTATCGCTATTTTTGAAGCTCTACACAGTAACAACAGGATTACTAATCCAGAAATATGGAGAACAAATTTAGAATCAGTTTTTGATGTTAATAGCTTTTTAAACTACTTAGCAGTAAATACCGTAATTCAAAATTGGGATACATACGGTAGAATGACTCATAATTATTATCTCTATGGTAATCCCGATAATGATAGTAAATTGACCTGGATCCCATGGGATAATAATGAAAGCTTACAGCTTGGAAAAATGGGAGGCTCACTCCCTTTAGATTTTAATGGTGTAAATAATAATTGGCCACTAATAAGATATTTATATGATGATCCTGTATACCGGAATATCTATCAAGAAAGAGTATCAAATGTGATTAATGGTGCTTTTGAAACATCTTATATTCAGTCTATTTATTATCAATACTCTTCACTAATTGAAAGTTCGGTTTTAAATGAACTTCAGGGTTATACTTTTTTAGAGTCTTCCTCTGATTTTCAAGCTGCAATATCTGCATTGAATAACCATGCGCAAAGTAGAGCCAATGCAGTAAATAATTATTTAAATTAATATTGATGAAAATTAATATTTTTTTTGTGTTTACACTAATATTTGCTTTCTCCTGTAAAAGCGATGAAACAGATTCCAGTGAAACTGAAAATATACAAATCCCTTTTGAGATCTATGAAAGGGTTTATGGGGTTACATCCAATATATATCAAGATAATAATTGGGTTTATATCAATGTAAACAGTTTGCCTGATCATGGTAGCCCATATTATGAAGGAACACAATGGGAGGAAAGTTTGTATTTACCTTATGATGGATCAAATCCCTTTGTTTCAAATTTTATTTTAAACCCAAACAGAATTTCTTTGCAAAATATTTTATTTAAGATTCCTCGAAACCCCGAACAGTCATCAAGTATTAATCCAACACAAATGGGGCCTATTGGGGTTGCATTAAATGGAATACCTTTTTATAATCAATATGGTGCTGGAGGTAATCCACTGGATCAAGAAATAAACTCTTTTGACCAGTACAATGGTCATCCTGCACCAGGAACAAGCGGTGGTAGATATCACTATCATATGGAGCCATTTTGGCTAACAGATAACTATGGCAGAGATGCGCTAATAGGTTTTTTACTAGACGGATATCCTATATATGGTCCAGAAGAAAATGGGCTAGATTTAATTTCATCCGATTTAGATGAGTTTCATGGACATTTTCACGAAAATCAAGATTTTCCAAATGGAATTTATCATTATCATATAACAGCCGATGCCCCTTATTTAAACGGAGTAGGATATTATGGCTTGCCGGGTACGGTTACTCAGTAAGTTTTAAGCTATTCCTTTAAAAACTGCTTGTAAGACATGTAGCCTGGTGTTCCAGCTACACTTCCACATGGGAAAGACCCTGCTCCACAATAAAATATATTGCTGTAATCAGAATATTTATAAAAGTTGTCATGAGGGTTGCTGGATAAGCTACGTTTATCAAAGTTTTGATTTGTTGATAGTGAGAGATGGTCAATGTTTCCTTTTGGAAAAAGAAAAATTTCACTTAAATCTTTTGGGGTTATAAATTTTGAGCCAATTAGATCTTCTGGGTTTTCAATAAAGTTTGAAAAACTTGAAATAATATTATTTTTTATTTCGTCGAGATCCTCCCCTTTATTTTCGAATGAAAAATTCTTTGTAAATAAAATTATTTTGTCAAAATCTTCAATGTTACCCATTTTTCTTTGGGCTGCTCCTTCAGGGTAGATTTGAATATAGCCCGGGATATAGTCTTTAAACCCTTTTTTAGAATCTTGACTACCTTTTTCAAATTCTTTTAACGTTTCATTGAAAAAGATGAACCTGAATGATGTGTCGTAATTATTATTTTCATCTGTATATTTCCATTTTACGGGGTTTTTAAAAAATAAAGTAATTTTTCCGCTTGATCCAATCCAATCTTTTTTTTCAAGAGCTTCAGTAAGTGGTTTATCTCCCATAATCTTAGAAGGGGTAATCGGATCAGTAGCAAAGAAGATATAGTCATAAGACAGTTCTTTTTCATTTTCATCTTTGACATAATAAATTTTATTTTTTGTGGTATCAATTTGTTTAATTTGGGTTGATAGCATTAAATCAACTCCAGCATCTAAATTTATTTTCGAGAGTTTCTCAGTAATTTTCCAGATTCCTTCTTTAACAAAACCCCAATAACCATTGAAGATTGATCCTGAATCCATCAAAGGTATATTAATAGCTGAG
>CACLPI010000036.1 GCA_902608795.1 uncultured Bacteroidota bacterium | reverse complement strand
TTTCATATGTCCTCTCATCTCCCATTACTCCAACACTTTTCACAGGAAGAAGCATTGCGCCAGCTTGCCAAATTTTTTCATATAAATTTGCTTCTTTTAGTGAATTTATGAATATGTGATCTACTTCCTGAAGCATTTCAACATTCTCTTTGTTAATATCCCCCAATATTCTAATGGCTAATCCTGGGCCAGGGAATGGATGCCTTCCTAAAATATTTTTATCTATGTTCAAAGACTTACCAACTCTTCTTACCTCATCTTTAAATAGGAGTTTTAAAGGCTCAACAACTTCAAGTTTCATATAATCTGGAAGTCCACCAACATTATGATGACTTTTTATGGTTGCAGATGGTCCACCTGTAGCAGAAATACTTTCAATAACATCAGGGTAGATTGTCCCTTGAGCCAACCATTTAACATTTTTTATTTTACTTGATTCTTTCTCAAAAGCTTCAATAAAAACTCGACCAATTATTTTTCTCTTTGTTTCAGGATCAGAAATATCTGCTAACTCTTCATAGAACTCCTTTGAGTAATCTACACCTCTAATGTTTAAATCCATTTCCTTATATTGATCTAAAACATCCTGAAATTCGTTTTTTCTAAGTAAACCATTATTTACAAATATACAGTGAAGGTTCTTACCTATTGCTTTGTGTAAAAGAATAGCAGCGACAGATGAATCAACGCCACCTGATAGCCCAAGAATTACTTGGTCATTACCTATTCTTGTTTTAAGCTCATCAATGGTCGCATCTATGAAAGAATCTGGTGTCCACGTCTGTTTTAACTTACAAATTTTAGTCAAAAAATTCTCTAATATCTTTTTTCCCTCAGCTGTATGATATACTTCAGGGTGAAACTGTAAACAATATGTGTTATCCAAATACTTATATGCAACATTTTCAACATCATCGCTACTTGCTAGTAATAAAGAATTTTTTGGTAACTGCTTTATTGTATCACTGTGGCTCATCCAAACTTGATTGTTGTTCTCAACATCATCAAATAAAATTGAATCATTTTTTTTTATAATGAGATTAGCTCTTCCATATTCCCTAATATTTGACGCTGATACTACACCACCCATTTCTTGAGCAATTAATTGAGCGCCATAACATACGGCTAAAATTGGAAATTTAGACAATAACATATCTAAATTTATTCTTGGTGAATCGGCTTCTCTGACAGAATAAGGGCTTCCAGAAAGAATTAAGGCTTTAAAAGAATCTAAATCTTTTGGAATCTTGTTAAAAGGATGAATTTCACAATAAACATTTAGCTCTCTGACCCTTCGAGCAATTAATTGAGTATACTGAGATCCAAAATCAAGAATTAGAACATTATTTTGCATGTGTAAAAATAGAAATTGATTTCTTAAATAAAAAAAATAGAATTGTATAATTATTAAATTTCAATCACAGAAAATTTATGACTCATCGGATCTAAATTATTTTTAATCAAACTTATCATACTAATTCCCTCATTAACATAAAATTCGGAAAAGTTTGATATCCGTTCTTGAGGCTTTCCACCTGGAAATATTTTATCTCTAATTTTTAGTACCCTGTTAATTTTATCTTGATGTATTTTCTGTTCAGACTTCAACAACCTTTTTTCAAGCATTTCTAATCCATTTATCTGCTTTTTCTCCTGAGCACTTAATGCACCAATAAAGGATTTATCTGTCTGATTCGCTATTTTCTTTAGCTCTAAAAATTGATGGTTTAAATTTTGTTTTAGATTAGTGAAATCCAGTTTTAATTTTGAGTATTTTTTAACTAATTTTCCTTTTAATATTTCTTCAGGCATTAATATTTCTTCAATCGAAACATCAAGTTTATTCAATTTATCAATCAGCCTTTTATCTAATAATAAAGCTGAATTTCTGTTTAGAATTATGGGGAAAGTTATATTTAAATTTTCAAATACAGATTTTAATTGTAACCAATATGCAACCTCAGCAGGACCACCTATATAACATATATTTGGTAAAATATATTCTTGATATATTGGCCTAAATAAAACATTTGGGGAAAACTTTTCTGGACTAGTGTCAATATCATGTATAATTTGTTGTGAGGTCCATTTTTTTAAGCCATTTGACGATTGAAAACCGTTTTTCACTTCTACGATTTTTTCTCTTTTACCATCATCAATATAAAATAGGTTAATTTCTCTTGGGTTTGCTTGAATATTATAATTTAATTCATTTAACCTTTGCATTGATTTTTTAGATTGATTGAAAATAACCTTTTCGTTAATTTCCTTTTTGATAATATCAGAAAACAAAGACTTTAAATTTTTATTATTTGCATCTATTATTATCAAACCGTTTTTGCTAAACAAAGTATTAACAAGTTTTCTTGTTGCACCAGATAAATCAGTTGAATTTGTGTAGCATTCCCTTAGCATTTTAATTATTTCATTAGAATATGGAAAATCAGAAACATATTTTTCAAACTCGTTAATAACATCATTAATTGAGTCAAGTTTAAATTCACCTACAACTCCTGTTTGAGATGAATACCATTTAAATTTACTTCCTTGAAAAGAAAAATTATTAATTTCCTCAAAATCATGATCTTCTGAAGCCATCCAAAAAATTGGCACAAAATTAAATTTTGAGTATTTCCTCTGCATTTTTTCACATAAATTGATAACTGAAATTATTTTATAAATAAAATATATTGGACCAGTAAGTAAATTTAACTGGTGACCTGTTGTTATGGTAAATGTTTTATTTTCAGCTAATTTTTTGATGTTTGACTTTTGAAGTTCTGTTAAGTCGATATCATTATATTGGCTGCTAATTTCTTTAACCAAGATCTCTCTAAATGTTATATCATAATTTTTTGACTTATGAGAAATTTGTTTCTTCAGATTATCAACACTGGCAAAACCAGTGATAAGATCTGAAAATTGACCATTATTTTTGGTATAATCGATTAGCAGTTTACTAAAACCATCAACTTTATTGTATTCAATTTCTCTCAAACTCATATTAGACAAATATACTGAACTGTATAATTCTTTCTATATTTGTTAGTCCTATTATAATTCAATTTTTATGAAATCAATAATTAAATTTTTTATTCTCTTTTTTGTTATTTATGATGTGAATAGTCAAAATCTAAAATCACCTTCTGAATTTTTAGGTTATGAAATCGGAACTCAATTTTCAAGGCACAGCCAGGTTGTTGATTATTTTAATCACATTGCTTTAGAAATGAATAAAAATGTATCACTCATTGATTATGGAAAAACTTATGAAAGGAGACCATTATTTTACGCAGTTATTTCATCTGAAAAAAATATGTCAGAAATTGAAAATATTAGATTAAATAATTTGTCTGCATTAGATTTAAACGGAGAAAAAATTAATAATAAGGCTATTGTATGGCTTAGCTATAATGTTCATGGTAATGAATCATCAACAACCGAAGCTTCAATGCAAACAATTTATGAGCTATTGACTGAAAGAGCAGATTTATTGGAAAATACAGTTGTTATTATTGACCCCTGTTTAAACCCAGATGGTAGAGATAGATATGCAAATTGGTATAATCAAACAAGAACAGTTCCTTACAATACAAATAAAATTTCAAGGGAACATATTGAGCCATGGCCAGGTGGAAGAGCCAACCACTACTTGTTTGACTTAAATAGAGACTGGGCTTGGATTACCCAGGTTGAGTCTCAACAAAGATTGAAAGAATATCATAAATGGTTTCCACATGTACACGTAGATTTTCATGAACAAGGTATAAATGAACCATTTTACTTTGCTCCAGCGTCTGAACCGTATCACGAGGTCATTACCAAATGGCAAAGGGATTTTCAAAATATGATAGGAAAAAATAATGCAAAATATTTTGATAAAAATGGATGGCTGTATTTTACCAAAGAAATATTTGATTTGCTTTATCCCAGTTATGGAGATACCTATCCAACATATTTGGGTGCCATAGGTATGACATACGAACAAGCTGGCGGAGGTATTGCAGGCCTTGGAATATTGAATGATGAAGGCAAAAATTTAACCCTTGTTGATCGTGTAAGACATAATACAGTAGCAGGGATATCTACTATTGAAATATCATCTGTAAACTCAAAAAAACTAAATGAGGAATTTAACAAGTTCTTTATTAATAACAATAATGTGAACTATATTGTAAATGGTGATAGTGATAAAATAAATCAACTATCAGAGTTTTTGAGTAAACATAAAATTGATTTTTATTCCCCACAAGTTCAAAAGTTAAGTGCATTTAGTTACAACAAAAATGAATCTGTAAGTTATTCAACTTCATCAGGTGACCTAGTTATACCAAATTATCAAGCCAAGGGAAAGCTTGTAGATGTATTATTTGAAAGAAACACAAAACTTAGTGAATCAATAACATATGATATAACAGCATGGAGCTTACCTTTTGTTTACGGTCTTAACGGATTTAGCACTGAAAAAAAAGTTAATATAAGTGAATATCTAGAAAGTAAAATTGATAATAGTTTAGATCAAAATGCCATAGCTTATGCAGGGGTTTGGAACCACATGAATGATGCAAGATTTTTGTCTGGCTTAATAAACAATAAAATTAAGGTCAGGTATAATGAAAAGGTTATAAAGAATAGTGAAGTACATTTACCAAGAGGTTCTTATATTATATATAAGGGTGATCAAATAATAAAAAATTGTGATGAAATAATATTAAATCTCGCAGAGAAAAATAAAATCAAGCTTAATAATATTTATTCTGGTATGTCAGAAATAGGCCCTGATTTAGGCTCTGAATCTGTAAAACTAATTAAAGAAAAGAAAGTAGCAATTATCTCAGGTAAAGACAGTAATAATACAGTGTCCTCACTCAACTATGGGGCAATATGGCACTTCTTTGAACAAGAACTTAAATACCCTCTAAATCATCTTAATATTGAAAATTTTGAAGATATTGAATTAGATGAGTTTGACACTTTAATTATTCCTAATGGAGATTACGGTTCATTAGGAAATGAAACTAATCTAGAAAAAATTAAGTCATGGATTTCTAAAGGAGGTAATCTAATTGCTTTCGAAAATGCAATTAGAATTTTTACAAATAAAGATGGATTTTCTGTTAAAGTAAAAACAAATGAAACTGAAAGAAATAAAGAGGTTAAATTTGAAGATTTAAGCAGGGATAGTATCCAAAGTTCTCTGTCAGGGGCAATATTTAAAGTTAATATTGATAATACACACCCACTAGCATACGGTTACGAAGATGAATATTATTCACTAAAATTATCATCCTCGATTTATGAGAAATTAAAAATAGGGTTTAATGTTGGTAAAATTGATGATGATGAAATCTCAACAATAGGATTTATCGGAGATAATATTAAAGATAAGTTTAAGAATTCTATGGTCTTTGGTCATGAGAGAATTGGAAAAGGTAATGTCATTTATTTTGCTGATAACATTCTATTTAGAAGTTTTTGGGAAAACGGAAAATTATTTTTGGTAAACTCTATTTTTTATATAAACTAAACTTCAGCGTATAAATCAAAATCCGAAGCTTCTATTATCTTGGCATTGACAAACTGCCCTACTCTTAAGAAATTTGATTTAGCTTCTATCAGCACTTCGTTATCAACATCTGGCGAATCATATTGTGTTCTGCCAACATAATAACTACCCCTTTTTCTGTCAATAAGAACCCTAAATGTTTGTCCAATTTTATTTTGATTTAATTCCCAGGAAATTTGTGATTGAATTTCCATTATTTCATTTAATCTTTCATGTTTTATTTCATCTGGAACATCATCAATAAGATTGTAAGCACCAGTATTTTCTTCATGAGAGTAAGTAAAACACCCTAGCCTATCAAATTTGGATTTCTTAACCCATTTTTTCAACAAGTCAAAATCCTCATTTGTTTCTCCAGGATAACCAACAATTAAAGTTGTTCTTATCGCTATTTCTGGAACTTTATTTCTAAAACTTTGAAGAAGGTTGTTAATTTTATCCATTGAAGCCCCTCTCTTCATAGATTTCAAAATTTTATTAGAAATATGTTGTAATGGAATATCAATATAATTACAGATTTTAGGTTCTGAATTTATAACCTCAAGAACATCTAAAGGAAATCCGTTTGGAAAGGCATAATGAAGTCTTATCCACTCAATTCCTTCAACTTTTACAAGCTCTTTTAATAGTTCTGATAATTTCCTTTTACCATATAAGTCAATTCCGTAGTATGTTGAATCTTGAGCTATCAAAATAAGTTCTTTTATACCCTTTTCTGCTAAAATCTTTGTCTCTTTTACAAGATCATCAATGGGAATACTTTTATGTTTTCCTCTCATAAGCGGAATTGCACAGAAACTACATGGCCTGTCACAACCCTCTGAGATTTTTAGATA
>CACLPI010000035.1 GCA_902608795.1 uncultured Bacteroidota bacterium | reverse complement strand
TTCTATTTCTTTTTGTTTTTTATCTTCGATAAGCTCCTCTATTTCATCAATAGTTAAATTATCCCAGTCATATTTTTTATTTACATTAATGAACACATTATTCCACTTAATATAAGGCCCGAACCTTCCCTTGCCTTTTTGGACATCTTTTCCTTCGTAGACATGTATCGGAGCATCTGCTTTGATTTTGTCCTCAATTAATAAAATTGCATCTTCTAATGTTATGGTAGTTGGAGATTTACCAGCTGGAATAGAAATGAATTTTTTACCAAATTTCACATATGGTCCATATCTTCCGTTATTTGCAACCAGATCTTCACCTTGAAATTCACCAAGACTTCTAGGTAGTTCAAAAAGTGATAATGCCTCATCTAATGTTACTGATTCAATCTGAAGATCTTGTGGCAAGCTTGCAAACTTAGGTTTTTCTTCATCATCAACAGTTCCAATTTGAACCATAGGTCCAAACTTCCCAAGTCTTACACTAATTTCTTTATTATTTTCAGGGTGTGTTCCTAATACTCTTTTACCACTTTCTCTTGATGCGTTTTGTTGTACATCTTCAACAACAGGATGAAAATTTCCATAGAATTTTTTCATCATTTCTGTCCAATCTTTTTTACCCTCTGCAATACTATCAAAATCTTGCTCAACCCTAGCAGTAAAATTGTAATCCATAATATATTCAAAATGGTTAGTAAGAAAATCAGTTACTATCATTCCAATGTCTGTGGGAATTAGTTTTCCTTTATCTGAACCAAATTTTTCAATCAAAGCTTCTTCTAAAATGACACCATCAATCAAGTTAATTTTTGTGATTGACCTTGACTTTGCTTCAGTTGATCCTTTTTCAACATAACCTCTATTTTGAATTGTTGAGATTGTTGGAGCATATGTAGATGGTCTTCCAATTCCTAACTCCTCTAACTTCTTAACCAAAGATGCTTCGGAATATCTGTAGGGTGGTCTGCTAAATTTTTGTTGAGCAAAAATTTTACATAACTCTAAAACCTCATTTTCATTAAACCCAGGTAAAATTCCATCATTTTCACCATTATCATCATCCTTAGAAACCTGATATAATTTTAGGTAACCGTCAAACTTTATTACCTCTCCACTGGCAAAAAATATTTCAGCACCTTTTGAATTAGAAATTTTAATATTGGTTTTTTCCAATTCAGCTGGTTTCATTTGCGAAGCCAATGTTCTATTTAATATTAAAATATATAGCCTTTTTTGATCATAATCTTTTATACTATCTACAGACATAGAAAAGTTTGTTGGTCTAACTGCTTCATGAGCCTGCTGAGCACTTTTGGATTTTGTATTGTAGTTTTTAGGGTTTGAATATGATTCACCAAAAGCAGTAATGACCTGTTTTTTTGCCTCATCAATAGCTAAACTTGATAAGTTTACACTATCGGTTCTCATGTATGTTATATGTCCTGATTCGTAAAGTCTTTGGGCTACACTCATAGTCTTGGAAACAGGAAAGGATAATTTTCTTGAGGCTTCTTGCTGTAAAGTAGATGTTGTAAAAGGAGCTGGGGCTGATTTTTTCAACGGCTTCTTAACAATCTCCGAAACACTAAATGTGGCTCCATTTGAATTGTTCAGAAATGCTACAGCATCCTCCTTCGAATTGAATTCATTTGATAATCTGGCAGTAAACTCTTTTCCCTTACTATTTTTAAAAATCGCTTCTACCATAAATGAAGAAGTTGAGACGTAATCCCTAATTTCTCTTTCTTTTTCAACTAGTAATCTTACAGCCACTGACTGAACTCTTCCGGCAGAAAGACCACCTTTTACTTTTCTCCACAAAACTGGAGATAGTTCATAACCAACGATTCTATCAAGGACTCTTCTTGCTTGTTGAGCATCAACTAAATTATAATTAATGGATCTTGGATTGTTAACAGCATTTGTAATTGCTGATTTGGTAATCTCATTGAAAACAATTCTTTTTGTATTATCGGCACTCAACTTAAGTGTTCGAAAAAGATGCCATGCAATAGCTTCACCTTCTCGATCTTCATCACTTGCCAACCATACGGTCTTAGATTTTTTAACCAAGTCCTTTAAATTCTTAACGACAGTCTTTTTATCAGATGAAACCTCATAATTAGGCTTAAAATCATTTTCAATATCAATCCCTATGTTTTTTGAAGGCAAGTCAGAAATATGACCAAAACTTGAAGTAACTTTGAATTCATTTCCTAAATATTTCTCAATTGTTTTGGCTTTTGCCGGGGACTCAACTATAACTAAATTATCTGCCATTTTTAATTTTTAAGTGTACAAATGTAGATTTTTTTTTCATAACTATACATTTCAAATATCAAGCCAATAAAAAAAAGTCAAAATTAATAACATGACAAATTGTCGTATTTTATATATATTTGCATGACGCAATAATAAATGAGCAATGAGCGAAAAAAATCCGTATAGATATAACGGAGATACCCTAGTTTTAGAAAACACAACTGATAATAATACAAATAAGTCAGTTTATATCGAAAGCTATGGGTGTGCGATGAATTTTAGTGATAGCGAGATAATTGTATCCATACTTTCAAAAAACGGATACAAAACATCTAATGACATGTACAATGCTGATTTGATATTGGTTAACACATGTTCAATAAGAGAAAAGGCTGAATTAACTGTTCGAAAAAGACTCGAAAAGTTTAATAAAGTAAGAAAAACTAATTCTAATGTTAAAATTGGTGTATTAGGCTGTATGGCTGAAAGATTAAAACATAAGTTTTTAGAGGAAGAAAAGATTGTAGATATGGTTGTAGGCCCTGATGCATACAAAGACCTTCCAAATTTACTTGAAGAAATTGAAGACGGTAAATCAGCTGTAAATGTAATATTATCAAAAGATGAAACTTATGGTGATATAACCCCAACTAGGATCAATTCAAACGGAGTTAATGCGTATATATCGATTACTAGAGGGTGTGATAATATGTGTACTTTTTGTGTTGTTCCTTTCACAAGAGGAAGAGAAAGAAGCAGAGATCCACAATCTATTGTTAAAGAATTGAATGATTTAAATAAAAAAGGTTTTAAGGAAATTACCCTTTTGGGACAAAATGTTGATAGTTACCTATGGTACGGAGGTGGATTAAAAAAAGATTTTTCAAAAGCAAGTGAAATTCAGAAAGCATCATCAATCAACTTTGCAAAATTATTAGAAATGTGTGCTCTAACTCAGCCTAAAATGCGAATAAGGTTTTCCACATCAAATCCCCAAGATATGTCTATTGACGTAATTAAAATTATGGCCAAATATGAAAATATTTGCAATTACATTCATTTGCCAGTCCAAAGTGGTAGCGATAGTATACTTAAGGCGATGAATAGACAACACACAAGAAAAGAATATATAGAGTTAGTAAATAATATTTTTAAAATCATTCCCAATTGTAGTATTAGTCACGACATGATATCAGGTTTTCCAAATGAAACTGAAGATGATCACAAACAGACTCTCTCTCTAATGGAAAAGGTAAAGTACTCTTTTGGCTACATGTTTAAATATTCTGAAAGACCAGGTACTCTTGCAGCGAAAAAGCTAGATGATAACGTAGATGAAAAAACGAAGAGTAAAAGATTGAGTGAAATAGTTGCATTACAACAAAAACATAGTTTATTCCGAAGCAAACAATTTATTGGGAAGACTGTTGAAGTTTTAATAGAAAAAGAATCAAAAAAATCAAGTTCACACTGGGCAGGAAGAAATCAACAAAATGCAACTGTTGTTTTTCCAAAAGAGAATTTTAATATAGGGGATTTTGTAAATGTAAAAATTAATGATTGCACCAGCGCCACACTAGTAGGTGAGGCTACTGATTTTTCTAAAAATAATTAAGATATGATTTCATTACAAGCACTTAAACAAAGATTTGAAATTATCGGCAATAATACAGGTTTAAACAGAGCGCTAGAAAAAGCTATTCAGGTAGCTCCTACTGATATTTCACTATTAGTCACAGGTGAAAGTGGTGTTGGAAAAGAAGTTATTCCTAAAATAGCTCATCAACTTTCTCACAGGAAACACTCTAAATTTATTGCTGTTAATTGTGGAGCAATTCCTGAAGGCACTATAGACAGTGAATTGTTTGGTCATGAAAAAGGTGCATTCACTGGAGCCACCCAAACACGTGCTGGATATTTTGAAGTTGCTGATGGGGGTACAATTTTCTTAGATGAAGTTGGGGAATTACCCCTAACAACCCAAGTAAGGTTGTTGAGGGTATTGGAAAACGGTGAATTTATAAAGGTTGGGTCAAGTAAAGTTCAAAAAACCAATGTAAGAATTGTTGCAGCTACTAATATTAATATGCATGAAGCCATCAAAAAAAATAAATTTAGAGAAGATCTTTACTACAGGTTAAGCACTGTGGAAATAAATCTACCTCCGTTAAGAAAAAGACCTGATGATATTCATTTACTCTTTAGAAAATTTTGTTCAGATTTTGCTCAAAAATATAGTATGCCAACTATAAAACTTGATGATGAAGCGATTAATGTTTTATCAAATTACACTTGGGCTGGAAATATTAGACAACTAAAAAATATAGCTGAACAACTATCTGTTCTCGAGGAAAAAAGATTAATAGGCAAAGAAGTTATTAAGGATTATTTACCTAATATAAGTGAGAATCTACCTGCAGTAATCTCTGGAAAATCTAAGGAATCTGAATTTAATAACGAACGTGAAATATTGTATAAGGTGCTGTTTGATATGAAAGGAGATTTAAATGATCTCAAGAAATTAACTCTAGAATTGATGCAAGCCTCGAATATCAATGAATTTAAAAAAAATAATGAGCAATTGATCAATAAAGTTTATCAGGAAAACGATTATTCAAGTGATAAAAATGTTAAGATTGTAGATATTGAAAATAATAAGCTAAACAGAAAAAATGAAAAGATTGAGAACAATTTTGATTATATTCAAGAGGTAAAAGCAATTGAATCATTATCCATTCAAGAAAAAGAACTGGAGCTAATAAAAAAATCCCTAGAGAAACATGCAGGTAAAAGGAAATTAGCAGCAAAAGAATTGGGTATTAGTGAAAGGACCCTATACAGAAAAATTAAACAATTTGATTTATAGAAAATGAAAGCTGTAAGATTATTTATAATATTGATTTTAGCATATGGTTGCAGTGTAAAATATAGCTTGACGGGCGCCTCTATTTCCCCAGAAACTAAAACATTTCAAGTAAATTATTTTCAAAATAATGCTCCTCTAATTGAACCTGGGATCGAGAGGGACTTTACAAATAAACTTATTGATTTGTTGATTAATCAAACAAGTTTAGAATTAGTTAAATCAAATGGGGATTTAACTTATGAAGGTGAAATTGTCGAGTATAGGATTTCACCTACAACCGCAACTGCAAATAACACTGCAGCTCAAAACAGATTAACGGTTGGTGTTAATATAAGATTTTATGATAAAAATGATTCAGAGGCTGATTTTGAAAAGAGGTTTTCATTCTATTATGATTACCCTGGTAATGTTCAATTAATTGGAGGGCAAAGAGATACGGCTTTGGATGAAATTTTTGAGAGAATTACACAAGATGTATTTAATGCATCTCTAGCAAAGTGGTGATATGAATAAAAAAAACTTTATAAAAATATTACAACAGCCTGAAAAACTTTCTAAGAAAGAGTTGTTTTTTTTAGAGGAAATTTGTCACGAATTTCCCTATTTTCAGCCAAGCAGAGCAATTTATCTCAAATCTCTGGCTGATAATGAGGATATTAAATTTAAGAAATATCTCAAATCTACAGCAGTTCATACCAGAGATCGAAAAATTCTTTTTGATTTTATTAAAAATATTCAAAATCAAAATGATAAGGTTTTTTTCAATAAGAACGAAATAACTTCCGCTCTGGTTGAGAATGAAATATCCGATTCGATAGAAATTTCTGAGGAAAATAGTTTTGTTGACTGGCTAAAGCTTTCAAATTTAAAACCAATTGATAGGGAAAAAGAAGCGCAAATAGTTGGTAAATTTATTTCGAAAAAGCCTAAAATAATAATTGAAGCTAATGAAAATCAAACAGATAACGATATAAATGATGATTTAGCAAATCAATCAGGTTTTATGACAGAAACTTTAGCTAAACTTTATCTTAATCAAAAAAATTATGGAAAAGCAATTCAATCTTACAAAATATTAATTTTGAAATTTCCAGAAAAAAACAGTTACTTTGCAGACCAAATTAAAAAAATAAAAAAGCTTAAAAAATGAGTTCATATTCAATTTTCCTCATCCTCATTGTTATAGTTGCATTTCTTCTTGTTGTGGTGATTATGGTTCAAAACCCTAAAGGTGGTGGATTATCATCATCTTTTGGTGGTGGAGGCACTCAGCAATTAGGTGGTGTAAAACAAACTACAGACTTTTTAGATAAAAGTACTTGGTACTTAGGTGCAACCTTAATTGGACTAATATTGCTATCTAACGTTACATTTACACAGTCTGACTCTATTTCTGAATCAAAAGCCTTAGATACAGAGGAAATTGTTGTGGATCCTCTTCCAATCAATACCTCTGAAGAAAATAATTCTGAAGATTAATAATCAATAATTAATCATTCATGCAATTTTGTCAGATTATTTTGGATGGCACGGTTTGTGAAAAAAATTAATTAAAAAGTAGTTATGAAATTAAATATTAAACCACTTGCAGACAGGGTTCTATTGGAGCCTATGAAAGCTGAAACTAAAACAGCGTCAGGAAT
>CACLPI010000034.1 GCA_902608795.1 uncultured Bacteroidota bacterium | reverse complement strand
ACAATTTCGGTTGAGAGACTTAGACATTATGCCGAAGATGCTAAAAAAACCAAGTCAGAAATATTGGAGATAAATAAGCCTAAGTATGTTCTTAATATGATTGCTGATGGTGTTGCTATTAGAGAAAACTAATTTTGATATTTAATTTCAATCATAACTTCGTTTCTTCTGTTAAACACCTTATAAGGACTATTATAAGACACATAAAATATATCACCAATAGTTTCAATATTTAATTCTGACAACTTATCAATTAATTTTTCTGAATTACTATTAAATTTACTCGAATTTGAATATCCTCCATATCTAATGCATGCGTAATATTTAGCCTCGGATTCATATATGACAATGTCCTTGTCAATTGGTTTTGAAATTGTTTCCATATTAAATGAAGAAGGCATAACAAATTCCATCGTATTTGAATTGTTGTCATTTTTCATATATACTGGAGTTGTCATTGCAATTTTTTCATTCTTAGAATTATTTCCACTGATAAATTGAAAAAGCTTATAAAAATTTCCGTTTGCATTTTTATCGGAAATAACTTTTGCCTTAACAGCTGAATGATAAAATCTAATTTCAAAATCATCATCGGATGAAATAATATCGTATTGTTGGGTCTCGTAATTATTTGAACTTGAAAACATGATTAGGATTAAAAAAAAATATTTTGTCATTTTTTTAATATTTTAAAAAACTTAACATTAGCTGATTCGTTTTCATCAACTCTCAGTATGTAAATCCCTTTAACAAGTTCAGAAAAATCAATAGATTTCTTCGTTGTTTTAAAGAGTTCTTTTCCAGTAATGTCATAGACAGTTGTTGTCAAATCATTGAAATGATTTAAGTAGAGAGTGTTTTCAACAGGATTCGGAAAGTAACTTAAACTAAAATTATCTTGTAATACATCTTCATTATTATTTAACATATTATCTTGCCACTTCCAAATACCACCTGTTGTAGAGTCCTGGTTAAACCCACCAGACCATCCGATATTTTCATTGTAAAACTCAACCGATGTATGCTGAATCAAATCAATAGGATTAAAATAATTACCTCCATCATTACTAAAGGAAGATCCTGAGCCGCCAGTGGTAAATATAATGTCGGTGCCTTCGATATAACATAATCCGAGTGTGTGAAGAGTTGTAAAGGGATAATTGCCATTATTCCCCTGCACAGAAGCAACAGACCAAGACGCACCTGAATTTATAGTTTTGTATAATCTACCATTATTATCAACAATAACTCCATTATCTGAATCAGAGAAAGAAAAATCAATTCCTGCAAAATCAGAAATTGGAGTATTGTAAACAACCCAGTTATTTCCACGATCCATTGAATGGTAAATTCTACCCATATTAGTAGTATACCAAACATTATCTCCTACGACTTCAATTTGCCTTACATATCCATATTCACCTGTTAAAGGGTTAGGAATGGCATCTCCACTAACCTGAGTCCAATTACTTCCCCCATCACTTGTGACATAAAGCTCATATTCACCATTTATGGGATCTCCCTGGGCAAATCCTATATTTTGGTCCCAAAAATACACAACATTAGCAAAGGATGAACTTGAGTCATAACCTGCACTGTCCTGACGTGTCCAGCTTACACCACCGTCAGATGTCTTAAATATACCTCCAATGTTGTTTCCGCTTCTTGGATATGCTACTAACCACGCAGTGTCATAATCAAAAGCATGTATCATTGAAATTCCTAATGTTGGATTACCAATATCTATATTACCTGGCAACCAATTTTCACCACCATTATTAGTTCTGGTAAACTGCTGGACATTTTGTCCAGAGCCTGATCCGTCATAAGCAGTTGCCCAAACAGTGTTTTCATCTGCTATTGAAATGTGCAATACACCTCTTGAAGCAGCCTGATAGCCGGTATTTTGTAAAATCCATTGGCCTGTAGGTTCTGCAAAAACGTTAATGTAGTTTTCTTTTGTTAATACTTCGCTCCCTTGAGACCCTGTTACATTTAAACTAACATCATATGCCCCAATTGAGGGATAAATAATTTCAGGAGGAAATTCACCTTCAAATTCATTCGGAACTCCACCTTCAAATGTCCAAGACCATGTATCAGATGATTGCGAAAGATTTGAGAAAATTACAGGATCATTTTCATATGTTGACCTTGGAGATGCTGTAAAAGCAGGGATTGCATTATTAGATTCCGGAAGTGCGCATAACATTGCTGCATATGCATCTATTCTTGGACCTATATTTTGATTAATGTTAACACCTGTTGTTGTCAAGCAGTTGAGGATATCTGATGAGGATAACGAAGGATTTACACTTAACATTAGTCCAACAAGTCCAGCAGCAAGAGGAGTTGCCATTGAGGTTCCAGCAGCTGTTGCATAACTATTTTGATCTGTTGTATAAACCGTACTTAGTAAACCTCCAAATGAAAACCCACCGGGTGCAGCTATGTCAACCCAAAATGGAAAGCCATCATTGTAATTAGAAAAAGAAGACTTGTTGTCACTAACATCAACTGATCCGACGCCAATTACGTTTTGATAACCAGCAGGGTAATTTATTTCTGAGCTATTATCATTGCCAGCAGCAGCTAAAAATATCACCTCTGGATATAGATTGATTAGGGTTTGTAGTGCAGCGGAAGGATTTCCACCGCCTCCATAGGACATACTTACGACATTCGCCCCATTTTCACAAGCCCATTGTACACCTTTATAACTGTAATAAGTAAAACCTGGATTTTGACCATCTCCAGTAGCCTTTACTGCAATTAATTCAACATTACCACCAATTGATGCAATTCCGGTTGAATTATTAATTTCTGCAGTAGCAAGTCCTGCAGTGATTGTTCCATGCGACCATGATGAATTTATGTTATAGGTTTCAGGTGGAGTGGTGTCATTATCATCATCGGCAACATCTCTTTTTTTAAAAACATCTAAATCAGAATGAGATGTAGCAATTGCATTATCTATAACCGCAATTTTTACACTCTCATTTCCTAGACTTATATCCCAAGCATCCTCAGAATTAACAAGGGTGTGATACCATTTGTTTGTGCCAAAGTGGTTAGTATCATTTGGAACAAATGTGTTTTTGTAAATGGGTTCTTTTTCAGCAAATTCAATATTATTGTTATCATTAAGCATTTCTATTAAAATATCAATTTTATCATGTTCAGTAAAAACAATTCTGTATATTTTCTGCAGTTCCCTTTTGTTTGTATGATAACTTGGTCTCTCTAATCGTAAGACGTTAATATCACTAAATATTTCTTCAATAAAAGGATAATTCCTAATGTCATCAATTAGGCCAATACCATCATTTATTTTTTCATTATTATTTTCATCAGCCTCAATAAAGTAATTAAGTTTAAACATTATGGTGCCGTCAAGAAAACTTTCATCAAAGTTTTGAGAAAGTGTAATTGTTGTAAACAGTAAAAAAAATAACTTTTTCATTATTCTGAAGTTTTTAATTTAATTATAATTGCACCACCTCTAGCTATGCCTCCATACCTATTTGTAGCTGCAAGAGATTTCAATATTGAAATATTTTTAATTTGCTGCGGATCAATGTATGAGGGAAACTCTGTTTGAATGGAACCATCAATGTCAAAGATAGCATAAGCTTGGTTATTTATGGAGAGACTTCCACCTCTTATTAATATTTTGGGATTACCATTTGCAACATTATCTCCAATTACTCTGATTCCCGGAAACTTCCCAGTTATTACATCAAGCAGTGTAATTGCTGCTGGTGATATAGAAAGAGATGAAGAAGGCTTAGAGATATTATTTTTTGGCGTTCCACAACTAAAAATCAAAATAAATAATAGCAAGTAGTAAGATTTCATGTTGCCAAATATAATCAAAGGTTATGCCATTAAATTAGGCTTTCCGATTTTGTTAAACTTTAGTTGTAGTAATTTAAATGTTTTATCTTTGAACAGATGAGATATTTGGTTTTAATTGTTTTGGTATTCTTTTTTGATGGATATTCACAATCCAATTTTGGCCCACCCGCGGACCCCACTTATGGGGTTGTACAATCAGATATACCGCAAAATTATTACGAAGAAGCCAATGGAAAAGCATCAGAGAACCTAAAGGAAGCATTACATCAAATTATTTCAAACCATGTTGTTTTCCAATACACTTCATCTTCCACAGACACTTGGGATATACTACAATTATCTGATCAAGATCCGCAAAATCATGACAATATGATTCTTGTATATACAGGTCGTTCACAGGACAAAGGATACAGAGACGGTACAGGAAATTATTCTCAATATGAAAATGGAAATGGCACACATAATAATTCTTGGAATAGAGAACATGTTTGGCCTAAGTCACATGGCTTTCCGGACCAAGATGATAATGCTTACACCGATGTCCATAATCTTAAACCATGTGACAGATCAGTAAATACCTCAAGAGGCACAAAAGATTATGATTTTGGAGGAAGTCAACACTCTGAGGCAACTGAATGTTTAACCGACTCAGATAGCTGGGAACCCTCTGATTATGTGAAAGGTGATATTGCCAGAATTTTATTCTATATGGTAGTCAGATACGACCCTGGATATGATCATAACAATAATTCTTTTGATCTTGAATTAGTTGATTACACTACGCCCAACAACAATGACCCTATTCTGGGTAAACTATCTTCATTAATTCAATGGCATTACGATGATCCAGTTGATGACTTTGAAATTAACAGAAATGAAATTATATATGATTTCCAAGAAAACAGAAATCCGTTTATTGATCACCCAAGCCTTGTAAGTTATTTGTGGGGTGAAAATTATGGTGAAAATTGGAATGAGAACTTAGGAATTGACGATGTCACAATCGAAAATTCATTTATTTATCCAAACCCAAGTGAAGGTGTTATAAACTTTAGTAACAATTTAATTGATGAAAGAATTCAGGTCTTTTCGATTAATGGTGATAAGGTGTATGATAAAACTATAACTAACAATTCAATTCATTTTGTTTTACAGTCTGGATTTTATCTTCTAAAAATTTCCAATAATTCAAGGGTTTTAAACCATAAAATTATAATTAGGTAAATGAATTTAGCTTTGATTTTTTTAGGATTTTTTTTGCTAGTCATTGGTGGTGAATTTATCGTAAGATCATCAGTAGCATTATCCTTAAGATTTAATATTTCAAAATTTGTAATAGGAATGACTGTTGTTTCTTTTGCAACTTCATTACCTGAATTAATTGTTAGTATTAATGCAGCAATTAATGGTTCGCCGTCAATTGCTGTAAATAATGTAGTTGGTTCAAACATTGCAAATATTGGACTTGTTTTAGCACTTATTGCTATTCTCACTGATATCTCAGTTGATGATAAATTTTTCAAAAGAGACTGGTCATGGATGTTTTTTCTATCGATAATTGTCTGTTTATTTATGGTTCAAGACAATTTATTGGATGGATTTGAAGGATTATTATTAATTATATTTCTGTTGAGTTTTATTTACAATGTTTTAAAAAAATCTGATTCTATTGAATCATATAATGATATTGATGATAAACTTAAGCTTACTTCAAATTTTAAAATCTTGATATGGTTGATTATTTCGTCATTAACCCTTTATTTCGGGGCTGAATTTTTGGTTGGGGGTGCTGTTAAGTTTGCAAAACAAATTAATATTAGCGAGGCTGTCATTTCTGTTACCCTAGTGGCAATTGGAACTAGTATCCCCGAACTTGCAGCTTCTTTAGTAGCAATAGCAAAAAATGAAAAGGGTATATCTGTTGGAAATTTGATTGGATCAAATATTTTCAATATTGGCTCTGTGCTTGGAATCACAGCAATAATTAAAGATATTCCAATTGCCCAAGAGATAATTCAAAGAGACATTCTTTGGATGTTAGTGTTTGTTATAATAATAATGGTATTATCTGCCCTTCCAGAAAAAAATAAGATTTCAAAGTACAAGGGTATTATTATGCTTATTGGCTACTTCGTTTTTATATTTCAAGCATTTGCATAAAAAAAAGGAAATATTTTCATAATTCCTTTTTTTCAAAAAAAATATAATTGCTTTTCTAAGCAGACTTTACAGTCTTTATAATTCTAGCTGCAATTTTATATGGATCAGCATTTGAGGCAGGACGTCTATCCTCAAGCCATCCTTTATATCCCTTTTCAACGGTCATTATTGGAATCCTAATTGATGCCCCTCTATCTGAAACACCATAGCTAAATTCAGTTATAGATTGTGTTTCATGATCTCCAGTTAATCTTTGATCATTGTATGCGCCATAAACAGCAATATGTTCATTTACCACTGGTCTAAAGGCCTCACAAATTTTTTCGTAGGTTTCCTTTGAGCCGCATGTTCTTAATGTTGTATTGGAAAAATTAGCATGCATACCTGAACCGTTCCAATCTGTAGCACCAAGAGGTTTTGGATGATATTCAATTGCTAAGCCATATTCTTCGGCCAGTCTTTCTAATAAGTATCTAGCAATCCACATTTCATCCCCTGCTTTTGCTGCCCCCATAGCAAAGGTTTGAAATTCCCATTGACCAGCTGCAACTTCAGCATTTGTACCTTCAACATTGATTCCTGCATCTAAGCAGATATCAAGGTGTCTGTCCATGACTTCTCTTCCAAAAGTATTTTTTCCTCCAACAGAACAATAAAATTGACCCTGAGGTGTTTGATCTTTTGGAAACCCAAGTGGGAGATTAGTTTCAGGATTCCAAAGAAAATATTCTTGCTCAAACCCAAACCAAAAATCATCATCGTCATCATCAATGGTTGCCCTCCCATTAGACTCATGAGGAGATCCGTCAGGATTTAGTACTTCACACATAACTAAAAACCCATTCCTTCTTACGGGGTCTGGATGAATACAAACAGGCTTTAATAGACAGTCAGATGATCCTCCTTCAGCCTGTCTTGTAG
>CACLPI010000033.1 GCA_902608795.1 uncultured Bacteroidota bacterium | reverse complement strand
ATGTTGTCTGCCTTATATATAGGTAGTGCAATTGAAGAACACGAACATTAATTTTAAATTTTTATAAATATGAGTTTAATTATTTTTTTACAAGAAACATTAGTTGATTACGGTGCTTTTGCTGCTATAGGTGCAGGTTTAGCTGCTATAGGTGCAGGCATAGGTATCGGTCAAATTGGAGGATCAGCGATGGAAGCTATGGCAAGACAGCCTGAAATGCAAGGAAAGTTACAAGGGTCAGCAATTATATTAATTGCTTTCGTTGAAGCAGTTGCTTTATTTGCAGTAGTAGTATCGCTTATTAAGTAGGTAATAAATTATTTTAATTAATTAATATGGACTTAGTAACCCCAGACATTGGACTTATCTTTTGGACCACTGTTTCCTTTGCCATCCTATATTTCATTCTCGCGAAATTCGCATGGAAGCCAATTTTAGGTGCAGTTAATGAAAGGGAAAAATCGATAAAAGATGCTCTTTCTGCTGCTGAAAAAGCGAAAGAAGAAATGGTAAATCTTAAAGCCGATAATGAAAAGATTTTAAATGAAGCAAAACTTCAAAGAGAGTCTTTACTTAAGGAAGCGAGAGAGATAAAATCAAAGATTATTGCTGATGCTGAAAGTGAGGCAACAGAAAAAGCTAATAAACTTGTTGAAGCTGCAAAAACAGCTATAGAAAATGAAAAATCAGCTGCAATGAAAGAATTGCAAAACACAGTGGTTGATTTATCACTTAATATCGCTGAAAAACTGCTTTCAAAAGAGCTTGACGATAAAGAAAAACAACTAAAGAATATCCAAGATATTCTACATAAAACCAAACTTAATTAATGCAGTCTAGAGCCGCCTTAAGATATGCAAAAGCAATGTATGAGATTGCTAGTGAGGAAAATTCAATAAACGAAGTTTACAAAGATGTAAGCCTTATTAAAGAGCTACAAGGTGATTCATTAGATTTTAAAAACTTGTTGTCGAATTCTCAAATTAATTATCATGATAAAAAAAAGGTAATTTTATCATTATTAGAAAATAGTAATGCTTTAACCGAAAAGCTTATCGATTTATTAATTCACAATAAAAGAGTTTCAATTATTGGCGATATTGCAATTAGTTTTATACAGCTTTATAACAAGTACAATGATATCAAAGAAGCAACCGTAATAACTGCTTCACCTATTGATGAGGATTTAAAGTCAATAATATTATCTAAGATTAATATTTCCGACTCTAAGTCTATCAGTTTAACGAATATTATAGACTCAAGTATTATCGGTGGATTTATAATTAGATTTGACGGAAAAGAGTATAATGCTAGTGTTAAACAAAACTTAAATAACTTAAAAAAAGAACTTACAAATTAAAGACTATGGCCGAAGTAAATCCAGCTGAGATTTCAGCTATTTTAAAAAAACAACTTAAAGATTTTGATTCAACATCATCTCTAAATGAGATCGGAAGTGTTCTTACGGTTGGTGATGGAATCGCTAGAGCATATGGGTTATCAAATGCCCAGTACGGTGAATTAGTAGAATTTTCAAACGGTACACAAGGAATTGTTCTGAATCTAGAGGAGGATAATGTTGGTATTGTATTGCTTGGATCTTCAACTGACATAAAAGAGGGCGATACTGTAAAAAGAACATCACGGATTGCTTCGGTAAAAGTTGGAGAAGGAATTGTTGGTAGAGTTGTTGACACACTAGGAAATCCAATTGATGGAAAAGGTGAATTAAAAGGAGACCTTTATGAGATGCCTTTAGAAAGAAAAGCCCCTGGTGTAATTTTTAGACAACCGGTAAATGAGCCTTTACAGACTGGAATTAAATCTATTGACGCTATGATTCCTATAGGAAGAGGCCAAAGAGAATTAGTTATTGGTGATAGACAAACTGGAAAAACAACCGTTTGTATTGACACAATTCTAAATCAAAAAGAATTTTATGATGCGGGTGAGCCCGTATATTGTATATATGTTGCAGTTGGACAGAAAGCTTCAACTGTTGCAGGAATTGCAAAAATATTAGAAGATAAAGGTGCGTTAGCATATACAACTATTGTTGCAGCAAATGCATCAGACCCTGCTGCAATGCAGGTATATGCACCATTTACAGGAGCGTCAATCGGGGAGTACTTTAGAGACACCGGAAGACCTGCATTAATCATTTATGATGATCTCTCAAAACAAGCGGTAGCATATAGAGAAATATCTTTATTATTGAGAAGGCCGCCTGGTAGAGAAGCATACCCTGGAGATGTATTCTATTTACACTCAAGGCTATTGGAAAGAGCAGCAAAAGTAATCAACGACGATGCCATTGCAAAAGAAATGAATGATCTTCCAGAATCCCTAAAGTCAATTGTAAAAGGGGGTGGTTCTTTAACTGCACTTCCGATAATTGAGACCCAGGCAGGTGATGTTTCAGCATATATTCCCACAAATGTTATTTCTATTACTGATGGCCAGATATTTTTAGAGTCTGATTTATTTAATTCAGGTGTTAGACCCGCTATTAATGTTGGAATTTCTGTTTCAAGAGTTGGAGGGTCAGCACAAATAAAATCGATGAAAAAAGTCTCAGGAACTCTTAAATTAGATCAGGCTCAGTTCAGAGAACTTGAAGCATTTGCTAAATTTGGATCTGATTTAGATGCTGCCACTTTAAACGTTATCGAAAAAGGTAAAAGAAATGTTGAGATATTAAAGCAAGCTCAAAATGATCCCTTTAAGGTTGAAGATCAGGTTGCAATTATTTATGCAGGCTCAAAGAATTTATTAAGAGATATCCCAGTTGATAGGGTCAAAGAATTTGAATCAGAATATATTAGATTTTTGAATGATAAACATTCAAAAATTCTATCTACGATTAAACAAGGAAAATTAACAGATGAGGTTACTAGCACATTAGAAAAGGTGTGTGCTGATTTAGTTTCAAAGTTTTAAGTTATGGCTAACCTAAAAGAAATCAGAAATAGAATATCTTCTGTATCATCAACCATGCAGATTACAAGTGCTATGAAAATGGTGTCTGCAGCAAAACTAAAAAAAGCTCAGGATGCTATTACTGCTATGCGACCCTATTCTGATAAACTTACGCAAATATTAGTTAATTTATCATCCTCTGTCGATTTTGAAAATGTTTATTTAAGTCCAAGGAAAGTGAAAAATAAATTAATTGTTTGCATTACTTCAAACAGAGGCTTATGCGGTGCATTTAATTCTAATGTAATAAAGAAATGTACAGAGATTGCTAATTCTTCCGATGAAAATGTGTCGTTCTTTTGCATAGGTAAAAAGGGAGGTGATATACTTTCAAAAAACTATAATGTCATTCGGTCTAATAATGTGATATTCGATGATTTAACATTTGAAAATATTTCCACAATCGCTGATAAATTTATGAACATGTTTCTTAATAAAGAATATGATAATGTACAAATTGTGTACAATAAGTTTAAAAATGCAGCTACTCAAATCGTAATCCAGGAGCAATATCTTCCAATTGAAAACAATAACTCTGAGGATGATCAAAAAGCTTCTTCTGATTATATTTTTGAACCAACTCAAATCGAAATTATTTCTGAGCTAATTCCGAAGTCTTTAAAAACACAATTGTATAAATCTGTTAGAGATTCCTATGCGTCAGAGCATGGAGCTAGAATGACAGCTATGCATAAGGCAACAGATAACGCAACCGAGCTAAGGGATCAACTTAAACTAACTTATAATAAAGCCAGACAAGCAGCCATTACCAATGAAATTCTTGAAATTGTTGGTGGAGCTGAAGCTCTAAATGGATAGTTGATTTACACTCTTTTTGTTTTCCAATTATTATTCCTTTATTTTTAAGAAACAAACCTTCAAATTTTGGGAAAATTTCTCCAATTATTTAAGCAAACATTTATCTATGGAATAGCCACCGTTTTTCCCAGAATTATGAGTGTTATTCTGGTTAGAGTACATACTGATAAGAGCGTTATTAGCGAGGTTTCTGAATTTGGCACACTTTCACTTATTTTCTCTTATATAATACTGTTCAATGTTATTCTATCCTATGGTTTAGAGACCTCATTTTTTAGATTTTATAATGCTGAAAAAAATAAAAATGATGTGTTAAATACAGCTGCAATTTCTATTATTTTTACATCATTTATTTTCGCCTCATTATTCAGCATTTTTAAATTAAACATTTCAGGCTTTACAGGGATCAGTACAAGCTATCTTAGTATTGTAGTATGGATATTAGTTGTTGACGCCCTTACTGTTATACCTTTTGCATATTTAAGATTAAAAGGCGCTGCATTTAAATACTCAGTAATAAAAATCATAAACGTAATAATATATTTCTCGCTCAATATTTTTCTTTTAATCTTCATAAAAGATCTTTCAGAATCCTATAACTTTTTGCAGAGTATATATTTTGAAAATTTTGAAGTTGCCTATATTTTCATTGCAAATCTAATCGCTAGTTTAGTTTCCTTATTACTATTAACACCATTTTATTTCAGAATAAATTATCAAGCTAATTTTAAATTACTTAAGAAAATGCTTGCTTATGCATTTCCGATTTTAATTTCAGGTCTTGCATTTACTATTAATGAAACCTTTGATAAAATTTTATTAGATTTTCTATTACCAAGCTCAATAGCAAAAAATGAAATTGGAATGTATGCAGCCTGTTATAAATTAGCAATTTTCATGACATTATTTTCTACAGCATACAAACTAGCCATAGAGCCTTTTTTCTTTAGCGAAGCTGATAAAAAAAGCTCAAAAAACAGTTATGCTTTAGTTCTTGAAACGTTTGTTATAATAGGATCTTCGATACTGGTTTTAGTCGTTGTTGCTCTTGATGTTTTAAAATTAATTTTTATTGGTGATCCTGAGTATTGGCAGGCCATGTATATTGTGCCTATTATTTTACTTGCTAATTTCTGTCTTGGTATATATCAAAATTTATCGGTTTGGTATAAAGTTACTGACATGACTAAATTTGCCGCATATATTTCGGGAGTAGGAGCTTTAATAACTTTATTATTAAACATAATTTTAATACCAAATTATAGTTTCTTGGGCTCGGCAGTTGCTACACTTATAGCATATTTTACTATGGCCTTATTATCATATATGATTGGAAAAAAATATTATCCAATTCCTTATAACACATCAAAGATTTTATTTTATATAGTTTTATCTATTTCCTTATCATCAATTTCTTTTTATGGATTTAGAGATAATATATTAGTTGGAATAGCATGTATAATGATTATGAATCTCGTAATTTTGGTCAAGGAAAAAAGACAAATAATTAAGTTATTTAATTTGATAAGATGATTATAGATATAGTAAATATCTCAAATAATAAGCTTCCAAAATACGAAACCCTTCTTTCTGCGGGTATGGACTTAAGAGCATATTTAGAAGGCCCAATAATTCTTAAGCCCCTACAAAGAACATTGGTTAAAACAGGATTATTTATCTCTTTACAACCGGGTTATGAAGCACAGGTAAGGCCGAGAAGCGGATTAGCTTTAAAGAAAGGAATTTCTGTTTTAAATTCACCAGGTACAGTTGATGCAGATTATCGTGGTGAAATAGGCGTGATATTAATTAACTTTTCTGATTCAGATTTTAAAATTGATTCTGGAGATAGAATAGCTCAGATGGTTATAGCAAAACATGAAACTGTTTCTTGGAAATCCGTAGATAAATTGGATGATTCATTGAGGGGAGATAAAGGTTTTGGAAGTACCGGTAAATAATATATGATTATGAAAAAAACTATTCTTTTACTTTCTTTTTTCATTTTAAGCTCATGCTCATTACTTTATAATGCATCAAAAGAAAATAATGATAGCAAGAGAAAGTTTACACCAAAAAAATCTATACGTAATGCTAATAATAATTTTAATAGTATAGAATATATTCAAGCAAAAGCTAAAGTCTCATTCAGACATAATAATAAAGTAAAATCTAATACTATAACGATGCGGATTTCGGCAGATGAAAAGATATGGATTAATGCTTCATTAGGTGCTGCCAGGATATTAATTGATAGTGATTCTGTAAAATATTACAATAAAATTGAAAAAAATTATTTTATCTCTGATATTAATTATATAAACGATAAAATTGGCTTCGATTTAAATTTCGAAATATTCCAAAACCTAATATTAGGTATTTTAATACATAAATTTGACACTTCATCTTTATATAAAAAAATAGAAAATAGCTATATTTTCAGAGACGACAATTTTACTATAAATTCAAAACTCGTTCAATCAACAGTCTCGATTAGCCCCTATAATTTTAGAGTTCTAAAACATTCCTTTAAAGACCAAAATAATTTTTTTGAAGTTTCATATGATGACTATACCATTGTTGACGAACAAATTTTACCCACAAGAATCCGTTTTTCTAATAATGGAAAGGAAAATCTATATATTCAGATTAAGTCTATCTCTTCCCTAGAAAAAATTAACATCCCCTTTAGTATCCCTAAAAATTATAAGCGCATCAAATTATAATGAACCTCATTAGACTACTTTTATTCTTTCTCTTATTTATAGTCAGTGATTTAAGATCACAATCAAAACAATCATTAGAAATACAAAAAATAGAAATTAAAAATGAGATAAAAGTAATTGAGCAAAAACTGTCTAACTCTTCTAAGAAAAAAGGCTTGATAATCTCAAATGCAGAGGATTTAAGTTATAAAATCAAACTACAACAAAACTTAATTAGTAATATTAATAGTCAATTAAACCTAATTTTAAACGAAATTGATGATAATGAGATTCAGCTTTCCAATTTAAAAAATAAAGAGCTGTCCTTAAAGGAAGAGCTTGCAAAGATGCTTTTAATAGGTTATAAGAAAAAATCTAACTTAAATAAGTTGATGTTTATACTTTCATCATCATCATTCCAACAAGCATATAAAAGGATTCAATATTTTAAACAATATGCAAATTTTCAAATTAAAACATTGTCAAAAATTAAACTCACTAGCTCAGAAATAGAAAATGTTATAATTGTTCTTGACTCACAAAAGACAAATAAACAG
>CACLPI010000032.1 GCA_902608795.1 uncultured Bacteroidota bacterium | reverse complement strand
AAGGTATTATCAAAATGTCTGGTATGGATGATTACATCAATAAGTTTATGTCAGCTAAAAAAATCACCATGATAGCATGTGGTACATCATGGCACTCGGCATTGGTGGCAGAATATATGTTTGAAAAAATTGCACGTATGCCTGTTGAAGTTGAGTATGCATCTGAGTTTAGATACAGAGATCCCGTGATTAAAAAAGATGATATAATTATTGCAATTTCACAGTCAGGGGAAACAGCTGATACTCTAGCCGCGATAAAGCTCGCTAAGTCTAAAGGTGCTTTTGTTTATGGAATTTGTAATGTTGTTGGATCATCGATTGCAAGAGAGTCCGATTCTGGTTCATACACGCATGCTGGACTAGAAATTGGGGTTGCATCGACTAAAGCTTTTACTACACAAATGACCATACTTTATATGATGGCAGTTAAATTAAGTAAATCTAAAGGTGTGATTTCAGAAAAACAATTTCAAAAATATTTAATTGAAATTTCAAATATTGACGCTAAGGTTAGTATTGCACTTTCATCAAATAATGAAATCAAAAAAATTGCAAAAAAGTTTACCTCTGCAACCAATTGTCTGTATATGGGTAGAGGATATAACTTTCCAATAGCTCTTGAAGGTGCATTGAAACTTAAAGAAATTTCTTACATACACGCAGAAGGATATCCAGCGGCTGAGATGAAACACGGACCAATTGCCCTTATTGATAAGGATATGCCAACAATAGTAATAGCTACTAATAAAATCAATTATGAAAAAATTATCAGTAATATTCAAGAAATAAAATCTAGAAAAGGAAAAATATGTGCTATTGTCTCAAAGGGAGATAAAGAGGTTAAAAAAATTGCTGATTATGTTATTGAAGTACCTGAATGTATCGAATCTATCACCCCATTTATTACGGTAATTCCCCTTCAATTACTATCATATCATATTGCAGTCTTGCTTGGAAAAGATGTTGATCAACCAAGAAATTTAGCTAAATCTGTAACAGTTGAGTAATTAAAATTCCTCCCAAAAGTTTGTTTTAAATTCATCTAAATATTCTGGGATAATTTCATTCTTACTGTCAACTTTTTCAAATATTTCTTCAGTTATCTTTTTAGAATCGAAAACCTGTAGTTCGGTTGAGGTTTTTACATCAGTAATTAAATCCATTTTAAATGAAATTTCATTTTGCTTTCGTCGTCCTTTTACGTTTTTATTTTTCTCGATTAACTTAATCGGCCTATCAAATCCAACACGTTGTCCAAAATTAATTTTTGCGTAAGATAAATTATACTTGTCATTATCAAATTTTGATAAAATCATTTTTCCATCACGCAGATAAATATTAACAAGAATACCAAGTAATTTTATATTATAAACAGGCTTAATATTTCTAAAATCGATTCTGACTATAGCAAAATCCTCAGGATTTATGTATAACGTTGCTGAATATTTAGATCTACCTTTTGGAGTAGCTTCAATTTGATATACTAAATCATCTCCAAGTAAATTGAAATTTGGAACAGAAAAATTATACTTATTTGGTTTTAGTATAAAATTCAATGCAGATCCCTTTTCAAAAAAGAGAAAATTATAAATTCTATTTATTGCCCATATTTGACCTTGAGCAAAATTATCTTTTTCTTTTATTTCTTTTTTCTTGAAATTTTTTTATTGATTCAGTGTCCGTACTATCCACCTCCTCAAGTCCATCAAGCTCTAAATCACCGCCAAATATTCCAGATTTGATTTTAAAATAGGAGTCTGGTTTTAATTCATTTTTAAAGGCTTCCTCCATTTTTTTATTAATTGACTCTAGAACTTCACCTTCCTTATTGTATGTTTCTCTGGACTTAATTATTTTAATCTTCTTTTTAACCTCATCATCAAAGCTTCTGTAATAATATGCTAATGTTTCAAGACCTGAATTGTTCTCTTTAGCGAGGTTAGCAAGTAGGCTATCAATTAAACTTTTGTTTATTTCAGGGACTGTAGATTTAAACTTATTTATAATAAACCTTTCAGTTTTTGTATTAGATTTTCTGCTTAGATAAATTTTATTTTCATTAAAACCCATTTTATAATTATTATCAATATTTGCAATAACTTTTGAAATAATTTCCTCTGAGCTTAATTTTTTATTTGTTAAAAAAACATCTGATAATTTTATCGGAGTTTGAATCAACCTGATAATTGTATCGTTAAAATCATTTATGAAAAATGACCTTTTATTATAACCCATCGATGAAATATACATTGAATCGTTTTGAAATAATTGAGATTTAATTAATTCAAAATTTCCGTTGTCATCAGATATTAATCCATTATTATTAGAAAAATAAATATTAGTATATGGAATTGGCTGCTCAGTGATAGAATCAATTATTTGAACATTTAATGATTGACAATGAATTGTCTTTGTTGCCAAGAAAAAAATAATAATTATAAAAAAATTTCTAATCAATGAATCCTTTTAAATTTTGTTACATTTATAAATATAATGAATAGCTTAAAAAAGATTAAATATGCCCTTTACAAATGATGCAATAGTGTTTGGAATTTTGATGATTTCACTAGGTTTTGTTTTTTATACAGAGTCAATAAAAAAAGGTTTTTGGTATAAATTCTATAAGCTAATTCCAGGTTTATTAATGTGTTACTTTATTCCAGCAATATTTAACTCGTTAGGAATAATATCTTCTGAAGAGTCTCAAACTTATTACATAGCTAGTAGGTATTTACTTCCGGCTGCCCTTTTATTAATGACATTAAGTATAGATTTAAAGGCTATATATAACCTTGGTTACAAAGCATTGATTATGTTTTTCACCGGAACAATTGGAATAATAATAGGTGGGCCTATATCAATTTTGATTTTGTCAATGTTTTTCCCTGAATTATTTAACGGAGTCGGTCCCGATGCTATTTGGAGAGGGCTATCTACTCTGGCTGGGAGTTGGATTGGAGGAGGCGCAAATCAAGCAGCAATGCTTGAAATATTTGAGTATAATCCTCAGAGGTATGGTGGTATGGTACTGGTTGATATAGTTGTTGCTAACATTTGGATGGCAATTATTTTATTTGGGATCGGAAAGAAAAAATCAATAAATAAATGGCTTAAAGCAGACACATCTGCGATTGAAGAATTAAAGAAAAAGGTTACATTATTCTCTAACAGCACGAGTAGAATACCAAACTTAAGTGATTACATGATTTTATTGGCAATCGCATTTGGTAGCGTTGCCTTCTCTCATTTAGGTGCTGAATATATTTCAGAATTTCTAACATCAAATTTTAAGGCAGTAGCCGATAAAAGTTCTGGTTTATCTTCCTTTGCATCAAAGTTTTTTTGGATGATATCAATTGCAACTTTTATTGGGATTGGGCTATCATTTACAAAAGCTAAAAACTTTGAAGGAGTTGGAGCTAGTAAAATAGGAAGCATATTTATATATATTCTTGTTGCAACAATTGGAATGAAAATGGATTTAGGTTCTATTCTTGATGAACCTAAATTAATTCTTATTGGGCTAATTTGGATGTCAATTCATGCCTTTCTACTTATAGCAGTTGCAAAATTAATAAGAGCTCCATACTTTTTCCTTGCTGTAGGAAGTCAAGCCAATGTTGGTGGTGCAGCCTCAGCACCTGTTGTTGCTGCTGCTTTTCATCCATCTCTTGCCACAGTCGGAGTATTATTAGCGGTATTTGGGTATGTGGTAGGAACCTATGGAGCAATGATATGTACATGGTTAATGGAATACACCTCTAACCTTTAGTTAATGGAGAAAAAAATTACACAAATATTTAGAAAAGAAAAGGGGCAAATAGTTGTTCACGGTGAGGTAAATTTAACAGATGCTGAAGGAAATAAAATTCCTCACGGAGAAAGATTTACCCTCTGTGGCTGCACAAAATCGAAAAAACTTCCATTCTGTGATGGCTCTCACAAATTATGACTAGAAAGCTTATTGAAATTAAATGTGTAATATTTATAATATGAAAAGAAATCTGTTATTATTACTTCTCCCATCTTTAATTTTTTCTCAAATTGACGGTACAATAAATGGATATATTTTTGATTCCCAAAGTCAACTACCACTCTTTGGCGCCAATGTAGTCATAGAAGGAACAGAAAAAGGTGCAATTTCCGATGAAAATGGTTTCTTTGAAATTTCAGAAATTAAACCTCAAACATATAACTTAAACGTGAGCTATATCGGATATCGATCAAAAAAAATTTTCAATGTTATTATTAAAAGTATTGGAAATAAAACATTGGAAATATATTTAATAGAGTTTAATCAGGAATTAGATGAAGTTCTTCTTTTTGAAAGTCCCTTTAAAAAGTCGAAAGAAACACCTTTATCAATCAACACATTTTCAAGAGTTGAAATAGAAAGTTATCCAGGTGCTGACAATGATGTAACAAAAGTTGTTCAAAGTATGCCTGGACTTTCCCCATCTGTTGGTGGTTTTAGAAATGATATTATTATAAGAGGTGGTGCTCCAAATGAAACAGTTTATTATTTAGATGAAATTGAAATTCCTAACATAAATCACTTTAGTACACAAGGAAGTGCAGGCGGACCGCAGGGAATGATTAATATATCATTTATTGATGAAGTGACTCTTAGCACATCAGCCTTCGGAATTGAATATGACAATCCTCTAAGTGGTGTATTGCAATTCAATCAAAGAAATGGTAATCCAAAGAATATTAGTGGAAACTTTCGATTTGGGGCAAGTGATTCAGCAATTACAATTGAGGGGCCTTTTTCAATGTCTGATAATAATAAAACAACATTTATTTTCTCAGCAAGAAAAAGCTATCTGCAGTTTTTATTTAAATTAATTGGTCTTCCAATCAGACCTGACTATTGGGATTTTCAGGGAAAAATAAATCATAAAATTGATGATTATAATAGTTTAAATATTATTGGCCTTGGCGCAATTGATGATTTTTCTGTGGAGGCACCTGAAGACTTTGATTTTACCCAACAATCGTTTTTAGAGCAAGTACCAATAATTAAACAAAACTCGACAACTGTAGGGGCCTCTTGGATAAGAAAATTCAGAGAAAGCAAAGGGCAATTTATTTTGGCATTAAGTACTAATAAACTAAAAAATATTTTCTCAAGATACTCTGATAATGAAAATTTACAAGGCCTATATTTTAGAAACGATTCACACGAGTGGGAAACAAAATTAAGAGCTAAAACAATTAACTATATTGATGATTGGAAAATAACTTGGGGAGCAAATATTCAATATTCTGATTACTATAATAATACGACAGATATTATTAACCAACTAGAGTATCTTACCCAAATTAATTTTTACAAATACGGCTTGTTTGGGAATATTTCAAAAAGCTTCATTGATTCAAAATTAGATATATCATTAGGAATTAGAGCTGATGAAGATAATTTTAGCGAAGGATCAAAACTTCTTGATAATATTTCACCCAGAATATCAACTTCATATGCACTGACAGAAGATCAAAGATTAAAATGGAATTCAAGTGTTGGGACATATTTTAAAATTCCAACATACACAGTTCTTGGCTTTAAAGACTTTTTAGGAGATTTTACCAACAGAAACGCTAAGTACACAAAAAGTAATCACTATGTAACTGGTTTCGAATATGCATTAGGAAACGCATCTAGAATCTCAATTGAAGGATTTATTAAGCAGTATGAAAATTTTCCTATTTCCATTGTTGACGGAGTTTCTCTAGCAAATAAAGGAGCTGATTTTGAAGTTCTTGGAAACGAGAATGTAATAACTAATGGAAGAGGAAAAACTAAAGGTATAGAGCTTTTATTTCAACAAAAATTAACAAAAAATTTTTACGGAATTTTTTCATATACTTTCTTCAAAAGTGAGTTCACGGATATTAATGGAAATTATCTGCCTTCTGTATGGGACAGTAAACATTTGTCATCATTCAGTGGTGGCTTTAAGCTCAAACGAAACTGGGAAATAAGTTCTAGATGGCGTTTTGCTGGCAAAACACCTTATGTACCATATGATTTAACTTCTAGTCTTTCAAATTATCCTAATATGATTCTTGATTATTCTGAGCTTGGAAACGTAAAACTTGGTAATTTTTCTCAATTAGATATAAGATTAGACAAGAAATGGAATAAAGAAAAAATATCTGTTAATTTTTTCATAGAAATCCTTAATCTTCTGGCTCATAAAATACCTACACCACCAGAGTATGGTTTACAAAGAGATAACATAGGTAATATAATTACACCATTTACACTGGTCGAAGTAGATGTTAATAGGGAATCAATTATTCCTTCATTTGGCTTTTCATTAGATTTTTAGATTGATTTTTGACCAAATTAACATTTTTAATAAAATATGTTAATTATTTGAATATATATCAATTATAATTGGAATCTAGTATAATTTTTATTGTTTTTTAGTCAAAAATTCAATAATATTTTTAACATAAATTTATTTTGAAGGGGTATTTTTTTGCAATAATGTATTGTGTTAACAGATTATTAACATATATTTAGCCTATCAAAAATTAAACATATACAAATTATGAGAACAATTCTTAAGATTTTAATAATGTTGGTTGGTGTTTTTACTTATGCTCAGACTACTGTTTCTGGTAGTATAACTGATCAAAATAACCAACCATTATCAGGCGCTACTGTCATAGTAGTTGGTACTTCAAGTGGTGTTGCAGCTGATTTTGACGGTAAATATTCTATTACCGTTGATATGGATGCTCCATTTAGTATCGAAGCAAGTAGTGTTGGTTTCAAACCTGCAACTGTTGAAGTTTCAGGTAGTTCAACTGTGAATATTGTTTTAGAAGACAATTCAGCTCTTGACGAAGTAGTTGTTTCTGCATCTAGAACTCCACAAAGAGTTTTCGAATCTCCTGTTACCGTAGAAAGGTTTGGAACTAAGGACATTAGAACTACTGCATCTGCAGATTTTTATGATGGACTTGAAAACTTAAAAGGTGTTGATATAAATGTTAACAGTTTTACTTTCAAATCTATCAATACAAGAGGTTTTGCAACATTCGCCAATACAAGATTTGTACAATTAGTAGATGGAATGGATAACTCAGCTCCAGCTCTTAATTTCCCTTTAGGTAACTTACTTGGAATGACAGAGGTTGAT
>CACLPI010000031.1 GCA_902608795.1 uncultured Bacteroidota bacterium | reverse complement strand
ACCGTTGCATCTGGTCGAAGTTCAATGTCTGCAAATAAATATACAAATGCCATAAACCAAGCAGCAACATCAATGGGACTTGGAACAATTGCAGATAATTTTGGAATGCTTGCCGTTGGTGTAAATAATGCTGCAGGGTTAGGAGATACTACAATAGATACCGAAAATTATGCAGGATATTATTATGCGGATGGTCAGTACACTGGCTCTAATCCTGGAGTTGCATTTGTTGTTGGTAACGGAGATATAAATTCTTCAACCGGAGATGCTGGAAGTAATCCATCAAACGCATTTATTGTTAATTATGATGGTTCTGCAATACTTGCTGGTGATCTTACTGTTGAGTCAGATTCTAGGCTAAAAGCCAACATTAATCCACTTGTAAATACAATTTCAAAACTATTATTGATTGATGGTAAGTCTTACACTTTAAAATCAAACGAATCCATTGAAAAAATTGGATTATTAGCTCAGGAAGTTCAGAAGGTATTTCCTGAGCTAGTCAAGCAAGCTAAAGATAAAGAAGGCACTCTTTCGGTAAATTACCAAGGAATGATTCCAGTATTGATTAATGCAATTAAAGAACAACAAAGAGAGATCGATGAAATTAAAAACAAACTAAAATCATCATAAAATAAACTAATTTTCAAAATTAATTTTTATTTTCGCACATCAAATTATGGTACTAACAACTAGAAATTCGGATTACATTGGTGCAATTGCAGGTGTTTTGTGTATTATTCATTGTATAATCACTCCTCTATTATTTCTTATTAATGCTGAATTGGCAACGAAGCAAACACTATCTGCCTTACAGATTATAGGATATGTATTTTTGATAATATCATTTTTCGCGGTTTACAGATCTGCATTAAATACTACAAACAATGTGGTTAAAGTGCTATTTTTCATTTTTTGGGGAGCACTTCTATTTTTGATTCTTAATGAGTCTTTCGGGGTTTTT
This sequence comes from uncultured Bacteroidota bacterium, assembly GCA_902608795.1. Lineage (GTDB taxonomy): Bacteria > Bacteroidota > Bacteroidia > Flavobacteriales > Flavobacteriaceae > MED-G13. The sequence goes on along the minus strand of CACLPI010000031.1, from coordinate 8,366 downwards.
CGAATAGCGGAGACTTTCACTTTTATTTCTGCGTTTTCTCTTTCAGCTTTACATATTTATAATTTGAAGTATTGCCAATGTAAAGACGAAACTTGTTGTACTAATGACTAGTAATCTTTCTAAAAACACAAAATGTAAAACTTTGCTCGGTATCAAATGGGGTCCTGTGTAATTTTTTAAATCCTTCTATAAATTCAAAATTTTCTTTAAACAACTCTTTTAGATTCTCAACTGAATATCTTTTGATTTCAAGTCCGCTACATTTAAGAGGTCCGTCCTCTGCAAAAGTTCCGATAATTAATTTTCCTCCATCGCCAATATATTCATTACATAGGGAAATATATTTTTCAACACTTTCCTTATCGGTAATAAAATGAAATACTGCTCTGTCATGCCAAATATCGAAGTTCTTTCCTAGTTTTAGATTTAGGACATCAGTTTCTATAAAATTTAGGCTTTCATTATTTAATCTCTCTTTTACCTCTTTTAGCGCATTTAAAGAAATATCAACTAGGGTAATATTTTCATAATTTAATTTCAATAGATTATCTGCTAAAAAGCCTTTTCCACATCCAATATCAATAATCGTATCGGAATTAGAAGTAGAAAATTTTTTAATTAGTTCAATTGATTCGTAAGGGGTTTCTTGATACCAACTTACTCCATCGATTTTTTTGGTTTGGTATATATTTTCCCAATGTTTTTTCTTTTCCATATTTTATAAGTTATTAAAACTAATGAATTTTATTATATATTCAGATGGCATAACAATTGTGTAAATTATAATATGAAAAAGTTTATTTTAATTTTTTTCCTAACTACATTAAACAGCAATGGTCAGACATTATATTCTGTTGAATACAAGAGCCAAGCAGATCTTAATATTTTTGTAGTAAATTACAAGAGCCAAGCAGATCTATTGGTATATAAGGTAGATTATAAAAGTCAAGCAAAAGGCAATGAGGGGCTATGGCATTTTGTCGAATATAAAAGTCAATCAGATTTCAATGTTTATTTTGTAGACTATAAATCTCAGGCTGATTTAAAAATATTCTTTGTAGACTATAAATCTCAAGCTGGATGGCAAAGTAAAGAGAAAAAACATTTATTATATTAGCAACCCAAATTATCAGCAAAGAATGAGATTATTTTACTCTCTCATATTGAGTTTTATATTGATGCCAATTTTTGGTGTTAGTCAAATATATGACCCCGTAGGTTGGAGCTTTTCAAAACAACAAATTTCTGAAAACACATATGAACTCACATTTATCGCGGAAATAGAACCTGGATGGGCTCTTTATTCAAACGACATATATAATAATGGGGTTGATTGTGAAGTAGAAATATGTCCAATCCCTGTTTCATTTGAATTCAATAAAAATAATGATGCAGAAAGATATTTCGATTTAGTTGGAGATATTATTGAGCTAGATGAAAACAAACAAGTTTCACAGGATCCAATATTTTTGATGGAGGTAACTAAGTTTATCAAAAGAGCAACTTTTAAACAAATTATTGAGCTAAATTCTAGCAATGTTGATGTAAGTGGATATTTAACTTTCATGGTTTGTGATGACACAAAATGTTTACCTCCAACGGATGTGGATTTTTTATTTGAATTTGGGGAATCAAAAGAACAAGATGCTAAAATTGAAAACCTTGACACTCAAAACTCTAATGAAAATAACCTCGCACTATACGGTTTCTTGCCTGAAGAAATTAAAGATCAATCATCAGACTGTAACGCTGAAAGTGATACAGTTATTGAAAATGAAGACAAGTCATTATTAAGTATATTTTTACTTGGAATAATTGGTGGATTTTTAGCGCTTCTTACCCCTTGCGTTTTTCCTATGATTCCCTTAACGGTAAGCTTTTTCACAAAAAAGAATGAAAATGAAAAGGGTGTATTTAATGCTCTTATGTATGGGTTTTTTATATTTTTAGTTTACATAATACTCAGTATTCCATTCCATCTTTTAGACAGTGTTAACCCTGATATTTTAAATGATATTTCAACAAATATTTATTTAAATATTTTATTCTTTTTAGTATTCCTGGTTTTTGCTTTTTCATTCTTTGGATATTTTGAATTAACATTACCATCATCATGGACAAGTAAGTCTGCGGGTCAAGAATCTAGGGCAGGTTTTGTTGGAATATTTTTTATGGCAGTAACTCTAGCTATAGTTTCTTTTTCTTGTACCGGACCCATTCTAGGAACTCTGCTAGCCGGATCTCTTTCCGGTGACTCTGGAGCCTGGGAATTAACGGCTGGAATGGGTGGTTTTGGATTTGCATTAGGTCTGCCTTTTGCATTATTTGCAATGTTCCCAAATGTTCTAAGCAAGTTACCCCAATCGGGAGGTTGGCTAAATACAATAAAAGTCTCACTTGGATTTATTGAATTAGCATTAGCTCTTAAGTTTTTATCTAATGCAGATTTAGTTGCTCATTGGGGAATTTTAAAAATAGAATTATTCTTAGCTCTTTGGTTTGTTATTTTCTTTTTACTTGGGATTTATTTGATAGGCAAAATCAGATTTCCAAAGGAAGTTAAAATTGAAAAAATATCTGGACTAAGATTATTTAGCGCAATTCTTGCTTTTGGTTTTTCTGTCTATTTAGCCTCAGGCTTAATTTATGATAAAGAGAAACAATCCTACAATGCGTTATCGCTATTGAGTGGTTTAGCCCCACCACTTGGGTACAGTTACTTTTCACCAAAAGATTGCCCCAATGACCTAGACTGTTTCAAGGATTTAAAAAGTGGGATTGAGTATGCAAAGGAAATGGATAAACCAATTCTTCTTGATTTCACAGGATATGCTTGTGTTAACTGCAGAAAAATGGAAGAGCATGTATGGCCATTGCCTGAGGTTGATAAAGTGCTAAGGGAAAATTTTGTTTTAATTTCTTTGTACGTTGACGATAAAAAACAGTTGCAAGAAACAGAAAAATTATATATTGAAAGAACTTCCGGAATTGGGTTAAGAAAACTTGAAAATTATGGTCATAAATGGGCACATTTTCAGGCTCGATATTTTGGTGTAAACTCCCAGCCATTTTATTTATTAATAGATCCTAGTACATTGCAGATATTGAATAAGCCTGTCGGCTACATGCCAGATGCAAATGAATATATTTCATTTTTAAAATGTGGTTTATCTGAATTTAAATCGTTAAAAGAAAAATAATTTTTATTTTAGTTTCATGACTAACGACAAACAAAAAAAATACGACGTAGCTTACCTTAGAATTGCGCAGGAGTGGGGCAAGCTTTCTTATTGTAAGAGACGTCAAGTAGGTGCTATTATTGTAAAAAATGGTATGATAATTTCTGATGGTTATAATGGTACACCAACTGGCTTTGATAATCAGTGTGAAGATGAAAATAATTATACAAAATGGTATGTGCTTCATGCGGAAGCCAATGCAATAACAAAGGTTTCCGCTTCAACTCAGTCAAGTGAAGGTTCAACATTATATGTTACCTTATCTCCGTGTACAGATTGTAGTAAGTTAATTCATCAAGCCAAAATAAAAAGGGTGGTTTATAATGAGCAATATAAAGATACGTCAGGGCTAGAATTTCTAGAAAAAGCAGGGGTTGAAGTTTGTCAAATAGAAATCTAAACGTCTTATTTATTCTTTTTCATTCTGATCATTTTTTCATTGAGCATCATGATTCTCATTATTATTAAGCAGCTAAAACCTGCTATAATCATAATTGCGTAATTAAAATTTTCCATTGAAAAAAAATTTTCAAAATCTATTTGCGTTACATTAAAAATTATAATTGAGATTGCAGCAAGAGATATAATGTAAATTAAAATTTTCATTTATTGGTTACTTTTTTTGTTAAAAACTTAGCGTCATTGTTAATAAATTAGCCTTTCATTTTCGGCAACTATTTCCAATCTTTGTGAATTCGAATTTATTAATATTTTTTTTAAATATTTAATAAAATATCAATTACTGTAACTCTAAAAAAACCGAAAATTTTTTTGTTTTTTTTTGATTAAGTGTAATGATTTAAAAAAAGACAATAAATTTTTTGAAGACATAACAAGTCAGAAAAACCTATAATTTTTTATTTTGACTTTTTCAAAAATGTTTCAATAAATTTATTTTTTTTGTGATTCAATCGTAAGTAAATCAGAGTGTTACAGTTCTTGTAATTTGACCAATTTTTAGTCATTAATGCCTCAAAATCGCTAAAATTCAAAGTAAAAATTTTGGTTTTTTTGCAGATTTTTTCACTAAAAATTTATGTTGAAAATTTTGTTAAAAACTTATATCGCAACTACTGTTGAAGATCTCGTAATTAATCAGAACTTTATGTCTGCGATAAATTTAAATTAACTGCTCAGCATTATAATTTATAAATAAAATTATGGAGATAGAATACATCATAAAAAGAGATTACAGCACTAAGGCATTCCATTTGGAAAAGATTACAGGTGCTATTCAAAAAGCAATGAATGCAGTCGGGACAGGCACCGAGCAAAATGCTCAAGATGTTGCCCTATCCGTTTACCAAACTTTAGTTGGCCGTAAGGAAAACGATGTTGAATACGTGCCTACCATTGAGGAAGTCCAAGACATTGTTGAGACAAAACTAATGGATAGTCAGTTTAAAGAAGCAGCTAAGGCTTACATACTGTATAGAAATAAAAGATCTAAACAAAGAGAGTCAGATTTATTTGAAAAAAGAATTAATCTTAAGCCCTATGAATATCCGCACCTGTATGAATATGTTCCAGCCATAAGACACTCGTATTGGATTCACTCGGAATTTAACTTCACAAGCGATATTCAAGACTTTAAGTCACGCCTAACCGAAGTTGAAAGAAGTGCTATTAAAAATACTATGCTTGCAATCTCTCAAATTGAGGTAGCAGTAAAATCCTTTTGGGGAGATCTGTATCACAGGATTCCAAAGCCAGAGGTTGGTTCGGTTGGTTCTACATTTGCAGAGAGTGAAGTTCGCCATGCAGATGCCTATTCTCATTTATTGGAAATCTTAGGTCTTAACTCAGAGTTTAAAGAATTAAAGAAAAAGCCCGCCATAATGAAAAGAGTTCGCTATTTAGAAACAGCACTAAAAAATTCTAGGAGCGAGGACAATCGAGAGTATGCAGAATCCATTCTTCTTTTCTCATTATTTATTGAGCATGTTTCATTGTTTTCACAGTTCCTAATTATTATGGCTTTCAATAAGCATAAAAATATGCTGAAAGGAATTTCCAATGTAGTTGAGGCAACATCAAAGGAAGAACAAATCCACGGGGATTTTGGAATCGACCTTATTAAAGTTTTACAAAAGGAAAACCCAGACTGGTTTACCTCAGATTATCACAAAAGTATTCAAGCAATGTGTGAACAAGCCTTCGAAGCCGAGATGGAAGTTGTTGATTGGATTTTTGAAAAGGGTGAATTAGATTTCTTGCCAACAGCAGTAGTCAAGGAATTTTTGAAAAACAGATTTAATAATTCTCTAGAGAGTATAGGAATTGATAAAATATTTGATATTGACCAACAGTTAGTTTTACAAACAGAATGGTTTGACGATGAAATTATCGGAACTAAACATGGTGACTTCTTTGTCAAAAGATCAATAAACTACAGCAAAAGAAGCCAAAGTATAACTAGTGATGACCTATTCTAACATATGGAGAAAAAACTAACATCAGCAAAGAAGAAAGAAAATCCTCATAAAGATTTAATTCAAGCAAGAAAAAAGTCAATGCAACAACTAAAAGAAACATCTGAAAAATCATTCGAATGGCTGAACGAAAATAGCAGAAAATTTTTAGCTGCTGGATATTTAGGTGATGGCATAAGTGCTGAAGAGCGTATTGCCAACATTGCACAAAGAGCTGAACAACTACTTGAAATGCCTGGCTTTGCTGAAAAGTTTTATTACTATATGTCCCAAGGATTTTATTCTTTGGCATCACCTGTTTGGTCAAATTTTGGAAAAGAAAGAGGCTTACCTATAAGCTGCTTTGGTTCTCATATTGATGATGATATAGGAAATATATTATATTCCCAATCAGAAGTTGGAATGATGTCTAAGCTCGGAGGAGGAACATCTGGATATTTTGGTAAAATTAGACATCGTGGTGCTGCCATTAAAGACAATGGAGAAGCTTCCGGTGCAGTACATATTATGAGACTATTTGAGTCTATGGTTGACGTTGTTAGTCAGGGCTCGGTTAGACGAGGTCGCTTCTCACCATACCTTCCAATAGATCACCCAGACATTATGGAGTTTTTAGAAATTGGAACCGAAGGTAACCCAATTCAAGAGCTTACTCATGGGGTTACTGTGAAAGACGATTGGATGCAAAAAATGATTGATGGTGATGTTGAAAAGAGAACAGTTTGGGCAAAAGTTTTACAAAGTCGTGGAGAGATGGGATATCCTTATATTTTCTTTACAGACAATGCAAACAATGGTGCCGCTGATGTGTACAAAGACAAAAACTTACCAATCTATGCAAGTAACTTATGTACAGAAATAATGTTACCATCAGACCACAATTGGTCTTTTGTTTGTGTCTTATCGAGCATTAATGTACTGCACTATGATAAATGGAAAGATACTGATGCTGTAGAAACAATGATTTACTTTTTAGATGCTGTTATTACAGAATTCCTTGAAAAGCTAGAGGTTTATAAAAACTCAGATGACTTAGACGATCAGCAAACATTCCTTTTCATGGAGCGTGCCTATAACTTCTCAAAAGAAAATAGAGCATTAGGAATGGGTGTACTTGGATGGCATTCACTGCTTCAATCCAAAATGCTACCTTTCGATAGTCAAGGGGCCTTTGATTTAAATAGTGAAGTTTTCAAAAACATTAAAGAACATTCAAATAAAGCATCAAAAGATTTAGCTGAAAAGTTTGGCGAGCCAGAATTACTAAAAGGCTATGGTAGAAGAAATACAACTTTGAATGCTGTAGCTCCTACTACATCATCTGCTTTTATTCTTGGTCAAGTATCACAAGGTATAGAACCAATTTGGTCAAACATATATGTTAAGGATATTGCTAAAATTAAAACAACAATAAAAAATCCATTTTTGGTAAAACTGCTTGAAGAAAAGGGAATGGATACTCCTGAAGTTTGGAAACAAATAAGAGACAGAGATGGTTCAGTTCAGGATCTTGATTTCCTTTCTGAAAATGAAAAAGAAGTATTTAAAACCTATGCAGAGATAGATCAAATGTCAATTATCTATCAAGCTGCAAACAGGCAAAATCATATTGATCAAGGACAATCACTTAATATCATTATTCATCCCGACACATCTACTAAAGACATTAACAAGATTCACGTAACTGCATGGAAGCTTGGTCTTAAATCTTTATACTACCAACACAGTATGAATGCTGCTCAAAAGTTTAAGCAGAAGAAAGAGTGTGAGAGTTGTGAAGGATAGTCAATAAAAATTATTCATATAAAAAAGCCTCGAATTTAATTCGAGGCTTTTTTATTTTTAACACTATATTAAATTATTCATCCTTTGGTTTAGCTGGCTTCACAGACTTGTCATATGAAACATAATATTCCTCAATAAGATTCATAACTTCTTTCATTAAATCTTTTGACTCTTGTAAAATACTAAAGTACAGTGCCGCATTTTTTGGACTCTTTTCTTCAGACGTTCTAGTTCTTGAAATTTGTGTTTCAATCTTATCCTCCAAAAGACCGACAGTTTTGTTCTTTTCTTTTAAAATATTCTTAACATCACCAAAGGATTTATTAGCAAATGTTAAAGATATACTCTCAAACACTTCGGCAACCACCTTTTGAATATCTAGCAAGTCCCTTATTTGATTCAGAGTCAATTTACTGTGATTATTATTAATGTGCTTATGACTAACTTTTGAAATATACTCAATCGATTGTGTTATATCTTGAAGATAACCTAAAAGATTAATATAAAAATTACTAGCACCTAGACTCGATTCATCTAAATTTTTAATAAAGTAAAATAATTTATCTTTTAAATTATCGACCTCAGATGATAGTTTAGATATTTGTTTTTTATTTTTCTTTAGCTCTGATAAATCATGTCTTGAAAGACCTTTAATTACGTTGTTATATATCTTACTAGATCTACCAAGAACTTTAGAAATATTTTTAGCACTTTCATGAATTACTCCTTGAAGTGAACTACTTTCTGCCTCAACTAAGCTGTCATCAATTACTCCGTTTGTAGCTTTCTTTTTTACAACATAGCTTCTAACTAGTAATAAGATTGCAAAGAAAATTAATACAGCAATCATCAATTCACTTATATTAATTAAATATGCAATTGTTCCTGCAGCTGTGAACGCAATTAAGGC
>CACLPI010000030.1 GCA_902608795.1 uncultured Bacteroidota bacterium | reverse complement strand
AAACAATTACTACAGGAATCATTAGAATTGATATTCCTCTAAAGTAGTGATATGGAACCTTTTGAATAAAATATATGAAGGTAAATCCTAGAGATAAGTGAATAAAATGCTTAAATAAAAAATTAAAAGTGTTTCCTGATGCTGAAACATATGCAAGATTACTTGCCGCACTATATACAGGCAAGAATGAAAAACCAGCAAGCAATATTAAAACTGCCCACAGTGTTTTATCCCCTTGTATATTTTCAAAAATATTATTCATTATAATTTTCTTACTGCTGCTTTAAATTGTCTACCCCTATCCTCAAAATCGTCAAATAGATCAAAACTTGCACATGCTGGAGAAAGTAATACACAATCTCCTGATGATGAAATTTTATAAGCTGCACTAACTGCTTCATCCATTGATTTTGTGTCAATTATATACTCAACCATGTTTTCAAATTGGTCCATTATTTTCATATTATTTAAACCAAGACAAATAATCGCCTTTACTCTCTTACCTACAACCTTTTTTAAATCTGAGTAATCATTACCTTTATCAACACCTCCTACAATCCAAACTGTTGGGGCTTCCATAGACTCAAGTGCATAATATGTGGCATTTACATTTGTAGCTTTTGAATCGTTTATGTACTTGACCTTGTTGATGGTTAAAACGTTTTCTAACCTATGTTCAACACCCTGAAAATGTTCAAGACTTTTTCTAATTGTCTCTTTTCTGATCTTCAATAAGTTTGCAACCGTAGCAGCAGCCATCGCATTCTTAATGTTGTGATTTCCTTTGACTAAAAAGTTTTCTGTTGGCATATTAATTTTATTTTTTTCAGTTATAATATTTATTTCATTATTGAAAAAGTAAGCTCCTTCATCGACTTTTTTTTTTATTGAAAAAGGGAGTAACTTTGACTTAATTTTATTTGATTTTATATAGGTATCTATTGTCTTACAATCAGAATCATAGATTAAATAATCTTTCTCCGATTGATTTTTAATTATTTTAAATTTTGATTCAACATACGCTTCAAAATTTTTATAACGATCAAGATGATCTGGAGTGATTGCAAATAATATTGCAATATGTGGCTTAAAACTTTCTATTCCATCTAATTGAAAACTACTTACTTCTACAATGCTAAAATCAGTATTATTTTCGCAGACACTTGAAAAACTATTGCCGATATTTCCTGAAATTGTACAATTGTAGCCACCCTCTGAAATTAACTTATAAGCTAATGTTGTAGTTGTTGTCTTTCCGTTACTTCCTGTAACTCCAATAATCTTCGAATTGCAATGGAGGGAAGCAAATTCAATTTCAGAAATTATTTTAACAGAATTAGATGTAAAAAATTTAACAATATCATTTGCATCAGAAATACCTGGGCTTTTTACTATAAAATCAGGCTTTAGAGTCTTGGCTTTTTGGTGTGAATTTTCCTCAAAATCAATACCTGATTCAATTAGTTTATCTTTTACTTGATCAGAAATTTTTGAAGAGTCAGAAACAAATACATCATATTTATTTCTCTTGGCTAGCAATGCACTACCTAATCCACTTTCTCCTGACCCAAGTATTATAAGATTATTCAATTATCTAATTTTAAGAGTTATGATTGATAGAATTGCTAGAGCTATTCCTACAATCCAGAACCTTGTTACTATTTTACTTTCGTGATATCCCTTTTTTTGAAAATGATGGTGTAGTGGGGACATTAAAAAAATTCTTTTTCCTACGCCATATTTTTTTCTAGTATACTTGAAATAAAAAACCTGCATGATAACAGAGATATTTTCTACAAGAAAAATTCCACAGATTAACGGTATTAACCATTCTTTTCTAACCGCGATTGATATTACTGCTATTATCCCTCCGATTGTCAAACTTCCAGTATCACCCATAAAAACTTGGGCTGGATAAGTATTATACCACAAGAACCCTACTAGGGCACCAACAAAAGCACCAATAAATATTGTTATCTCACCTACCCTGGGGATATACATTATATTTAAATAATCTGAGAAAATAATATTTCCTGAAACCCATGTAAATACACCTAGTGTTAGGATAATTATTGCAGATGAGCCAGCTGCAAGCCCATCTAAACCATCTGTTAAGTTGGCTCCATTTGAAACAGCTGCAATAATTAGTACAACAAAAAATATAAACACAATCCATGTATATGATTCCAAATCAGGATCAATCCAAGTAATTAAATCCGAGTAATTAAAAATATTGTCCTTAACAAAAGGAATTGTGGTCTCTGTAGATTTATATTCAGTCAAATTATCAGCTGACTGTAATTCTATCCCAAACGGGCTCTGATCTTTGACTGTAACCTCAGGGTGAAAAAACAAAGTGAAACCAACAAACAATCCTAAAATTATTTGACCAATAATTTTATACTTTCCCCTTAAACCGTCTTTATCTTTTTTGTAAAGTTTAATATAATCATCAACAAAACCTATAATTCCCATCCACACCAAAGTCACAATTAATAAAATGATATATATATTGTTGAGATTAGCAAAAAGGAGTACCGGAATAATTGTTGAAATAATTATTATCAATCCTCCCATTGTTGGAGTACCAGTTTTTTCAATTTGACCATCTAACCCTAGGTCTCTAATTGATTCTCCAATTTGTTTTTTTCTTAAAAAATCAATTATTCTTTTACCAAAAATTGTTGAAATAAGTAATGAAGTAATAATTGCAGCTGCAGCTCTAAATGAAATATATGTGAATAATGATGCACCTGGGATTTGATATTGGTTTTCTAGAAATTCGAAAAAGTAGTAAAGCATAACTTAATTTTTTTGGTTTAACAATTCTTTAATAATCTTAAAGTCATCAAAATCACTTTTAACACCTTTGATCTCTTGATACGATTCATGGCCTTTTCCAGCTACAAGAATAATATCATTAGACTGAGCAAATTGACATGCTGTTTTTATTGCTTCTTTTCTATTTGTTATTGAAATAGTCTTATTCGTATTTGTAGACTTTACACCTTTTAACATCTCTTCAATTATTGAGTCAGGATCTTCATATCTTGGATTGTCACTAGTAAAAATTACCTTAGAACTAAGATTACTTGCAATATCTCCCATTACTGGTCTTTTAGTTTTATCTCTATTACCTCCACATCCAACAACTGTTATTAAATTATTTTTAGGGGTCTTAATTTCATTTATAGATTTCAAGATGTTTTGAAGTGCATCTGGAGTATGGGCATAATCAACAATTGCTACTATTTTATTTTTCTTATAAAATTGAAATCTTCCTGCAACAGCTTCCAAGGAACTTAAGGCCTTGAGTAACTCATCTTTTGGTAATCCTAAAATTGAAGCAAGTGCGTATACAGATAAAATATTATAAGCATTAAACTTTCCAACTAACTTTGACCAAAATTCTGAATTATTAGTTTTCAACAACATTCCGTCAAAAGAGGATTCTAAAATCTTTGCTTTAAAATCTGAAATAGAATTTAAAGAATATGTATATGTGTCTGCTAATGTATTTTGAGTCATTATCAATCCATTTCTATCATCATTATTGGTTAAAGCAAATGAATCAGAGCCTAGGGAATCGAAAAATTGTTTTTTTGTATCCCTGTAATTATCAAAACTTTCGTGGTAATCTAAGTGATCATGAGTTAGATTTGTAAAAACTCCTCCCTTAAAAACCAATCCTTCAATTCTACATTGATCAATTCCATGTGAGCTTACCTCCATAAAACAATAGCGCACATCTGAATTTACCATTTCAGATAAGTGACGATTTATTGAAAGTGAATCTGGTGTAGTCTGAATGGCTTGAATAGTTTTGTCGTCAAATGAAATCTTCACAGTTGAAATTAAACCTGACTTAATACCCAAACTCATATATAAGTTGAATAGTAATGTGGTGATGGTTGTTTTTCCGTTTGTTCCTGTTACTCCGATCAAATTCAATCTTGAAGAAGGATTATCATAATAATTAGATGAGATTATAGCTAAAGCTTTTCTTGATGAAGAAACATTGACATATACTACATCATCAGCTTTTTGGTCGGGTATTTTTTCGCATATAATACAATTTGCCCCATTTTGAATTGCTTGTGGAATAAAATCATGGCCATTAACATTAACACCCTTTATAGCAACATACATATCTCCTTCATTTATTAACCTTGAATCAAATTCAATCTTATTTATAGTTAGAGATGTATTTCCTATTACAGAATTAATTTCAACTTTATATAATATTTCCCTTATCAGTTTCAAATCAAATTTATTTTTATTGTTTGACCCTTTTTTAATTTTGTTCCTGACTTTGTAATCTGTCTAACTTTATTTCCATTCCCCTCAATTGACAACTTATAGCCGTTGTTTTCAATCATCGGAATGATATCCATTAACTCATATTTAGAAATATCAGGCATTATCATTTCTTTTAGCTTTGAAACAAATTCCTGATTGCTTGTTGCTTCAATAGACTCAAATTTTATTTCATCATAGCTTTCAATTTCTGGTATATTTGAATATATCTTTTGTGCGATTTCTTTAAAGACAGGAGCCGCAACTATATTTCCATAATACCCTTTTTTCTTATCTGGTTTGTGAATTACGACTATACATGAGTATTTAGGGTTTTCAGCTGGAAAGTAACCTGCAAATGATGAAATATATAAGCCCGTTGTCTTCCAATATTCTGTTTGACAAGTACCAGTTTTTCCTGCCATTGAAAAATCTTCAGAATAAATATTATGTGCAGTTCCATGTTCTTTTTCTACAACATTTTTCATCATATTTTTAACCTTGTCAATAGTTTCTTTACTGCAAATTGAATTTGAAATAATTTCAGTGTTAAATTTTTCGATTACTTGGTCAAATTGCTTTACTTCTTTTATGAATCTTGGCTTTACCATTACCCCATCATTAGCAATTGCGTTATAAAAAGTTAGAGTTTGCAAAGGGGTCAATGATATACCATATCCAAAAGCCATCCACGGCAGGTCAAGTCCATCCCAATTTACTTTATCACTTGGATGTGTAAATTTTGGCTGACCTTCTCCAAGTATTGGTAGGCCAAGGGGTTCATTGATTTTCATATCAAATAAACCGTCAACGAATTGTTCGGGTTTTTCATTATAATTATCATTAATAATTTGGACCATAGCTGTATTTGAAGAGACTTCAAATGCTTTTGCAGCTGATATTTTTCCGTAACCACCCTTTTTAGAATCACTAACCTTTCTTCCATAAAAACTTAAGATTCCATTTTTAGTATCAACAATATCTGAGGTATCAATTACCTTATCTTCGAGAGCCCTAATCATTGCCATAAGCTTAAATGTTGAACCAGGCTCATGAGATTCACCAACTGCATAATTCAACTTTTCATAATATTTACCTTCAGAGGTTCTTCCTAAATTCGAAATCGCTTTAATTTCACCTGTTTTAGTTTCCATTACCACTACGGCACCGTGTTCTGCTTCATAAAATTCTAATTGACGTAATAGTGCATGATGAGCTAAATCTTGAATTTCTATGTTTAGTGTAGTATGTAAATCATAACCATCTCTTGGTTCTTTTTCATTATAATCTAAGACTGGTTTCCATTGGCCAAGTCCTATTTTCTGAGAGAACCTAATTCCGTTTTCACCTTTTAGATATTTTGGCCCAAATGCTCCATCTAGTCCTGGTCTCATAGCATTGCCAAAATCATCATACCTTTCGTAACCTACAGTTCTTTGAGCTATTCCGCCGATAGGATAATCCCTTTTGGTATATTGTTCGTTTATAAATCCACCTCTAAATCCGCCAAGATTAAATAATGGGAAGTTTTTAAATTTCTTAAAATCTAGATAACCCAGATTTCTAGCAATTAATAAATATCTGTTTTTATCTTTTCTTGCTTGCCTTAGTTTGTTAGAATATATCTCTGATGATTCTCCGAAATATGAAGCGAGTTCTGATGCCAATTCATCAACATATTTATTAAAGTTTGAGTCGCTTGGTGCCAGGGCATCAAATCTAATATCATATTTAGGTACTGAGCTTGCCAAAAGTTTTCCAGTATCAGAATAAATATTACCTCTGTTTGCAGGGATTTCTATATTTTTAAATTCTCTTTTTTCAGAAATGTCAATGTAATAATCTCCTTTAAAAAACTGTAAGTCAATAATTTTAAGAACAATAGAAAAAATAATAACGATCAGAAGCAAGCTGATTACATAAAGTCTATTAGTTATTTTTTTCTTAGTTATTGACATTTATTACAATTTTAACTGGAGGGGTTTTTGATGATTTTATTCCCTGCTGGGATAATCTATTTTTTACAGATGATTCCATTTTATAAATCATCAATCTTGTTCTTGTATCTACAAATTCAGATCTCAGAGATTTAATTTCTTCATTTAATGATGCTATTTTATAGACCTTTTGGTCAACGGAATGAGAGGATGATATCATAACCAAGGAAAGAATTAGAAAAAGGAAAATATAAATCCAATTTGAAGTTGATTTTTCATCAACTAAAAAAGATCCTCTCATGATATTAAATAAATTATTCTTCATTCAATTAAATTTTCTCAGCTATTCTCAATTTTGCACTTCTAGATCTTATATTTTCTTTTAGCTCTAAAGCTGACGGTTGAATCATTTTTCCAATTTTTTTAAAGGGTACTGAAAAGTTTCCATAAAGATCTTTTTCAGCAGTAGTCGAAAAATTTCCATTAGTCATATATCGTTTTACTATTCTATCCTCTAAAGAGTGATAAGAAATAATACATAATCTACCGCCGGGTAATAATAATTCGCTTGTCTGTTCTAAAAATGACTTTAATACATCTAATTCTTTATTAACCTCAATTCTAATAGCTTGATAAATTCTAGAAAGATTTTTATTTAAATACCTCTCAGAGTAAAGTGGCTTAAGTATCTTATTCAAATCAAATGTTGTATTTATTTTATTTACTGTTCTAGCTTTAATGATTTCTTCTGATATTTTTTTTGAATTCTTTATGTCACCATATTCAAATAAAATTTTACTAAGATTTTCATGGTTATAGCTGTTTATGACTTTCATCGCGTCAAGTGTGTTATTCTTATTCATCCTCATATCAAGAGCTGCATCATATCGGTAAGAAAATCCTCGAGCAGGAGTATTAATTTGAAAAGAAGAAACTCCGAGATCAGCTAGTATTCCATTAACCTTTGAAAAACCTAAATTTTTTAAAAACCTCTTCATATATTTAAAATTTTCATTAACGAAATAAAAATTGCTTTCTTCATAAGAATTATTTTTCGAATCCTGATCTTGATCAAAAGAAACTAATCTTCCTTTTTTAGATAGACTCCTTAATATTTCTAAACTATGACCTCCTCCCCCAAAAGTTGCATCAACATATATTCCTTCATCATCTATTTTTAAACCATTAATCGACTCTTTTAGTAATACAGGTAAATGATAATCACACTTCATCGCCACCCATTACTTCTTCAGCCAGTTGAGCAAAATCATCTCTAGAATCTGCAATTGCTTTTTCATAACTTGATTTATCCCATATTTCGATTATGTTAACAGAGGTGGAGAGTGTAACCTCCCTATTAATATTTGAAAATTCTATCAAATCTCTAGGAATTAACAACCTTCCGTTACTGTCTAGTTCAATAAATTTGACTCCTGCAGTAAACCTTCTGATAAAATCATTATTCTTCTTCTTAAACCTGTTGAGTGAATTGACCTTTTTTATTAACTCTTCCCATTGTTCCAAAGGATACAACTCTAAACAATTCTGAAACACAGCTCTTTTTAAAACAAAACCTTTGGCAATAACAGGTGCAAGCTGTTTTTTAAATGCAGAGGGAATTAAAAGCCTTCCCTTAACATCAATTTTACACTCGTATGTTCCAATTAAATAATTCAAAATACTTCTCAGTTATGTAATCTCAAATTTAATAAAAAAATTACCACATTTTACCACATTTTACCACATTGTTAATAAAATTAAAGATTCAGCAATTTTTATGATTTAAAAAATAGAAAATGAGTATATAAATACTTGATATACAATTGGTTACAAATAAGGTATAATTAATCAACACATATTGTTCATTAATTGTTAATCAGCAGTCTTAATTGAGAGTTTCTGAATAAATTTGATTAATTTTGATCTAAAATCTTGATATGGATTTCAATCTTATAGAAGAAAACGGCTATAAATACATTGAAGAAGGTGAAGGCTTCCCAATTATTATCCTTCACGGTCTCATGGGCAACCTGAGCAATTTTAATCATGTTACAGATTTTTTTAAACAAAGGGATTTTAAAGTTATAATGCCTGTATTGCCGATTTACGATCTACCTATCCTTAAGACTTCTGTAAAAGAATTAGCAAAGTTTTTAGACAGGTTTATAATCCATAAAAAACTTAAAGAATTTGTTTTAATGGGTAATTCACTAGGTGGTCATATTGGGCTTTATTACACCAAGCTTTTTAATAAATCTAAGGGCTTAATTTTAACAGGAAGCTCAGGGCTTTACGAAAAAGGTATGGGCAGCGGATACACAAAAAGGAGTGATTACAATGTAATTAAGAAAAAGGTTGAAGAAGTATTTTATAGTCCAAAAACTGCAACCAAAGAACTTGTTGATGAAGTTTTTGAAACTGTTAATGACAGAAATAAGTTGATTAAAATATTGGCAATGGCTAAAAGTGCAATCAGACATAATATGGCTGATGATTTACCAAAAATGAAGCTTCCAACATGTATAATTTGGGGAAAAAATGATAATGTAACACCAGCTGAAGTTGCTGACGAATTTCACAAACTTCTTCCTGACTCAGATCTTTTTTGGATTGACAAATGTGGACATGCACCAATGATGGAGCGCCCAGATCAATTTAATGCATTACTCATAGATTGGCTTTCTTCAAAAAT
Organism: uncultured Bacteroidota bacterium; assembly: GCA_902608795.1. Classification (GTDB taxonomy): domain Bacteria; phylum Bacteroidota; class Bacteroidia; order Flavobacteriales; family Flavobacteriaceae; genus MED-G13. The sequence goes on along the minus strand of CACLPI010000030.1, from coordinate 1,941 downwards.
TGTCCTAAAATAATGAATATTAAAAGTGCTAAATTTGTCATAAGCAATCAAAATGCAAAAGATTGCCCAAAAAGTAATTTACCAGAATATGCGTTTATTGGTAGAAGTAATGTAGGTAAGTCATCATTGATAAACATGTTGACTAATAATAAAAAACTAGCAAAAACTTCTTCAAAACCAGGAAAAACAAGATTGATTAATCACTTCTTAATTGATTCCTCTTGGCACCTTGTAGATCTTCCTGGGTATGGATATGCAAAAGCTTCAAAATCGGAAAAGAAAATTTTTCAAAAACTAATTACAGATTATTTTTTGAATAGAAACCAACTAGTTTCTGCATTTATTTTAGTTGATGTTAGACACGAGGCACAAAAGATTGATATTGAATTTATGCGATGGTTGACATTAAATAATATTGCTTTCTCAATTGTTTTTACTAAAATCGATAAATTAAAACAGGATGGCAACCCTAAAGATGGTGTTGAAAATAAGGTAAATAATTACAAGAAAGTAATTCTTGAAAACTGGGAGTTTCTACCTGAAATATTTCTTACCTCAAGCACAAAACATCTTGGAAAAGAAAACATACTTTATTACATAAATAAACTTAACTCCGATATTAATCAAAATTAAAACTTTACTTTTTCGATTTATTTAATCGAATTTGAAATGGTTTTTTCTCCGGTTGAGAAGTCTTTTGTAATGATTGCTTTATCATACAGGTTTCCAAGAGTGGTATATGCGCTATAAATTAATTTATTGTTTTCTACACTAATAACTTGAAAAAACTGAGTTTGTTCACCAATTTTATCAGATTTATATCCATCAGCACCATAATTTATGATCTTCTCTTTATCTACTTTATATTGTTTAGGACCACTCACAGATGTAACATATAAAGTTTTAAATCTTCCTGATTGATCAATATTTTGAGATTTTACAGGCACATGTCCTCTTGCGTATGTATGATCATGACCGTTTAGAACAAGATCAACCCCGTATTTGTCAAATAATGGCTTCCATACTTTCCTTGCATATTCGAAATCTCTACCTTCTGCCGGTGAAAAAACAGAATGGTGATTAGTAACTATCTTCCATTTTGCATCCGTATTACTCAACTTTTGTTTGATATAATCAGTTTGCTTTTCAAGATGACCCGTTGAATTAAGCACTAGAATAAGTATATCTTGATATTCAACTGTGTAAACAGTTTCACGAAGCCTACTGTCTAAATTATCTTCAACTGGAAGCGTGAATTGCGGCCTCCACTGGATCGATAATCTTCTAGGTAATGAGCCTTCGTATCCATCAAATCTTTGAAATTCATGATTCCCGACAACCGGAATTGCTGTCCATTGGCTGTGAATGAACCCCCCAGCTTTAAACCATTGTGCCCACTCATTGTCTTTGTGTGCAGTATCTACCAAGTCACCCGCATGAATTACAAATGATGCATTTGGAGCAGTTTGATAAGCCATTCTAATAACTCTTGACCAGTGATTTAAAACATCATTTTGTGCATCTCCAAAGTATACAAATTGGGTAGGGCTATAAGTATCATTGGCTGTTTTGAACTGAATCCACTCAGACCAATTTTCCTCATTTCCAACTCTGTATGCATAGAGCGTATTTGGGTTTAAGTTTTCAAACACTACACTGTGATAGTTAACAATCAAAGATTTATTTGATTTATAAATACCTAAATCAAATTCTTCAGTGGTTGCAAAATAAGTTGTGGCTTCTTCAACAAAACTTGAATTTACAGCAGCAACTGCTATCTCAGCTTTAGCTTTTTTAACTGATGAATCGGTCCTCCAAGTTACAGCTCTTTTTGTAGCGGGGTCCCCGTTAAATGTTAAAATAATTCTATCCGGATCTTTACTTGGAATCTCCCAATGGTGTAAACCATCATGCTTGTGATTATGACTATGTGAATGAAAT
>CACLPI010000029.1 GCA_902608795.1 uncultured Bacteroidota bacterium | reverse complement strand
AGAACTCAAAGTATAAAACAAGCATAGAAAAACCTTTAAAAATATTTGGAAGTGACTTTGATGGAAATGGAACTCATGACCTTGTGTTAAGCTACAAATATCAAGGAAATTATGTGCCACTTAGAGGAAAGGAATGCTCAACTCAGCAAATGCCTTTTATTTCTGATAAAATTCCAACATTTGAAGAATTTGCAAACGCTTCTATTGAGGAAATTTATGGAGAAGAAATCGTTGACGCCTACGAACGAAAAGCAACAAGCTTTGAATCAATTATTTTAATCAACAAAGGTGAAAACAAATTTGAAATTGAAAAACTACCTCCACTATCCCAGTCAATTCCTATATTAACAAGTGAAACTTATGATATAAATGAGGATGGCTATGAAGATTTAATTGTAGGGGGAAATATTTATAATACTGAAGTTGAGACACCAAGATTAGACAATCAATTTGCTTTAATTTTAATTTCAGATAAAAATAAAAATTATAGTGTAATAGGACCTGATAAAAGCGGATTGTATCTTTCTGGTAATACTAAGTCCCTAAAAATTATTGATCGTAAAAATCCTAAATTATTGGTTGCTCATAACAACTCAAATCTAGAATTATTTGAACTAAATAAATAATGGAAAAGAGTACTGAAATTTATGGAATAAGAGCTATTATTGAAGCTATAAATTCAAAGAAGGATATTGATAAAGTTTTTATTCAAAAAGGACTAAAAGGAAAATTAATTGGGCAATTAGAATCTCTAATAAGAAAAAATAAGATAAACTTTTCATACGTTCCCACTCAAAAGCTTGATAGGTTATCAAAAAAAAATCATCAAGGCACAATTGCAAGGATCTCCCCTATTAAGTTTTATGATATTAATGAATTCAGTGAAATAATTGAAAAATCTAAAATTCCGTTTATTTTAATTCTTGATCAAATCAGTGATGTGAGAAATTTTGGTGCAATTATTAGAACTGCCGAAATTAGTGGTGTAGATGGTATCATAGTTCAAAATAGCTCCTCGGCTCCAGTAAACTCAGACACTGTAAAGACAAGTGCAGGTGCAATTTTTAATATTCCAATTTGTAAAGTAAGTCATATAAAAGATGCAATTTATCATTTGCAATCGATGGATATATCAATCATATGTGCTTCAGAAAAGGCAGAAAAAAATATTTATGATGTAAATTTTAAAAGGCCAGTAGCAATAGTAATGGGATCAGAGCAAAAAGGGGTTAATAAATCTGTTCTAAGTTTATCCAATGAAATGGTAAAACTTCCCATGTTTGGAAAAATCGAATCGTTAAATGTTTCTGTCGCTTGCGGTATTTTTCTTTATGAAGTAGTTAGGCAGAGAATTTAAGTTAGGATTTTTAAAATTTCTTCAAGGTTCTCAATAATTATCACGTTTTCTCTATTTTCTTCATTGGTTTTGTGAAAATTAAAATAAATTGCTTTCATTCCAATTTTATTTGCACCTAATATATCTGCGTTATAATTATCTCCAATCATAATTGAGTTTTCAATAATTGCTTTTGCAGATTTTATAGCATGATCAAATATTAACTTATCTGGCTTTTTAACACCTATATCTTCAGAAATTGTAACAGTTTTGAAATAATTTGCCAAATTTGATTTAATCAACTTTCTTTTTTGCACCTCTTTAAATCCATTTGTAATTATATGCATCTTATATTTTAATTTTAAAGAATCCAGCACCATTAAACTGTTGGGAATTAAATTATTGAAGTCTGAAAGGTGTTTAATATAATCCACGGAAAGCTTATGAATTACATTGTCACTAACTTCATAATTTAATTTTTTAAATGTATCAGAAAGTCTATAAAATCTTAAATCAGCCTTACTAACTTTGTTTTCACGATACATTTCCCAATATTTTCTGTTTATTGGGTGGTATGCATATAAAAATTTATCAACGTCAATTTTTACTCTGTTAATCTCTAAAATTTTAAAAAATGTCAAATCTGAATTTTTATCAAAATCCCAAAGTGTATGATCTAAATCAAAAAAGATGTCTTTAATATCATTCATTTAATATTGTTTAAGTTTCTCTAGATCTAAGCCCCCAAATTTGCCTGAGCTCATCATTAGTAAAACAGAATTGGTTAAATCAAGACTGAACATTGTTTCTTTTAGTTTTTCATAATTATCAATCACTGTTAAATTTTTGTGATTAAAGGACTTGATAATAAGTTTAGAATCTATAGGAGTTAGCCTCTTTATTTTCATATTTTTTTCTGAATAATATATATAACATTCATCTGCATTGTTTAACGTGTCTCTATATTTGTTTAGAAAAGCGGGGTTTAAACTACTGTAAGTATGAAGCTCAAAACAAGCAATTAGCCTTATTTCAGGAAATTGTTTTCTTACTGCTTCAGAAGTAGCTTTAACTTTACTTGGTGAATGAGCAAAATCTTTAAAAATTGTAGAATTGGAAAATTTATAAATTAATTCAAGCCTATTACTTGCTCCATTAAAAGAAGTAATAGCTTTGTAAAAATCTTTAGATTTAATTCCTAGACTACTACAAATGTGTAATGCACCGTTAATATTTTGGAGATTATGATCTCCAAAGATATTAAGCTTATATGATTTACCATCAAAATCAATATAAGTGATACCATCATTAATTTTAAATTCAGGTAATGAGTATGGAATAAATTTTATATTATTTGTATTTGATTCAATAAGCTTTACAAGTTCGTTATCTAATTTGTTAAATACCAATGTTCCATTATTCTCAATAGAGTTTATAAAAATCTCAAATTGTTGAACATAATTTTCAAATGTTTTAAATACGTTTATGTGATCCCAAGCAATTCCGCTAACAAGGGCAATATGAGGTTTGTATAAATGGAATTTTGGTCTTGGATCCAGCGCAGAAGATAAATATTCGTCTCCTTCTAAAACAATATATTTACTGGATTCAGAAAGCTTAACCATAACTTCAAAACCTTCTAGTTGGGCTCCAACCATATAGTCAGCATCAATATTTTGTTCTTTTAATACATGTAATATCAAAGATGTAATAGAAGTTTTTCCATGACTACCCCCAATGACAATTCTAATTTTATCTTTTGACTGATTATAGATGAATTCAGGATAGGAATAAATTTGTAGCCCTAATTCTTTCGCCTTAATAAGTTCAGGGTTGTCTTCTTTTGCATGCATTCCAAGAACAATAGCATCAATATCACGTGAAATTTTTTCTGAAAACCACCCCTCCTCTTCAGGAAGCAAATTATATTTTTTTAATCTTGATTTTGATGGATCATTAATTAAGTCATCACTTCCCGTTATAGTATATCCTTTTAATTTTAGTGCGATTGCAAGATTATGCATTGCAGAACCACCTATTGCAATAAAATGAATTTTCATCTATTAATTAATTTATTTAATTCATCAATTTTTTTAATTAAAGAATAATTTCTTTTTTCAGAATTTATCGAAACTTCCTTTGAAAGCTTTATAAAATGTCTTGAATTATCATTACCCAATTTGAAATTAGAATAAGCCAAGAGATAATACGTTTCATCCAATGAAAATCTATCAGCAGATGAGTAATGACTTATATATCTCTCTAGATATTTAATCGATAAGGTATTATATTTTTTTTGATTTTGATTTGCCAAAATCTTGCCGAGAACAAAATTAAAATAGTTAAAATCAAAGAAGACTGGATTATAAGTCACAGAGTCAATTATTTTTTTTTCAAACTCAATTATTTTTTTTTCGTTTCTCTGAAAACTATGAAAATAATGGTATGACAATAAGCCATGATCTTTAGAAATTTTAAGTATTTCATGACAATAATCTTGCGCGTCATATTTATTTCCTCCAAGGATTTGTGGAAGTTCTGTTAAAATTTGAACTAATGCCCACCTACTGTAAATATGTTGGTTGTTAAGAGATGCGGATTTTATTAAATTTCTTTTAGCAGTATTTATAAGTGGTAAAACCTTAAACTTACTGACAACTTCAGAGTAAGCAGCTTGTGTGCCACCAAGCCTGTATAAATAATCGGAATTATTAGGATCAATTCTGACTAATTTTTCGTAATAATTTATCGCCAAATCCCATTTCTTTTCAGCGGCATATGCCTCACCGATTTTGATAATATTTATTGGATTTTGATCATCATTTTTATAAACACTGACTAAAGAGTCAATAGAATTTGTCTGAGAAAATAGTGAGGGTAAAAAAGTTAGTAAAAAGACTGGCAAAGTATAAAATATTAAGATCCTAATTGACATATTTTCTAATTTAGCATTTCCCAAATTTTATCTTTAAGCTCAACTAATCCAACATTGGATATTGAAGAAATAAAAATAAACTCTTCTTGTATTTTATCCCTAATTTCTAATCTAATTTCATCAGTTAATTCATCATCAAGTAAATCAGACTTTGTAATTGCGATTAGTCTACTTTTATCAAGCATCTCTGGATTATATTTTTTTAGTTCTTTTAATAAAATATTATAACTATTAACAATGTCATCGGAATCTGAAGGAATCATAAAAAGAAGAGTAGAATTTCTTTCAATATGTCTCAAAAAATAGTGACCTAAACCCTTACCGTCAGAGGCACCTTCAATTATTCCTGGAATATCAGCCATTATAAAAGTTTTAAAATCCCTATACTTAACTATACCTAAATTTGGTTTTAGAGTAGTAAATTCATAATCGGCTATTTTAGGTTTAGCATCAGTAATCACAGAAAGTAAAGTTGACTTCCCAGCATTTGGAAAACCTACAAGTCCAACATCGGCCAAAACTTTTAATTCTAATGTTATTTGCATTTCTTCATTAGGTAGTCCAGGTTGAGAATATCTAGGTGTTTGATTTGTTGAAGATTTAAAATGCCAATTTCCTCGTCCTCCTTTACCACCTTGACATATTATTTTTTCTTCTCCATCTCCTGTGATTTCAAAAATTATCTTTTCATCAATATTATTTTTAACAACTGTACCAAGTGGAACATCGATGAAAACATCCATACCGTTAGAACCTGTGATTCTATTTTTACCTCCATCGTTTCCTTTTTCCGCCTTGAAATGTCTTTTGAATTTTAAATGATATAAAGTCCAATGCTGTGAGTTACCTCTTAAAATTACATGACCTCCTCTTCCGCCGTCTCCGCCGTCGGGTCCACCTTTGGCAACATATTTTTCTCTCCTTAGGTGCGTAGATCCCTTACCCCCTTTTCCGGAAGCAACATTAATTTTAACATAATCTACAAAATTTCCTTCTGTCATAGGAAAACTATAATTTACTCATTACATCAACTATTCTAGAAGTTATATCTTCGATCGCTCCAACTCCATCAACTCCGTAATAACAGTTTTTTCTCTGATAATATGTTTTAAGAATGGCTGTTTTTGTATAATACTCATTAATCCTATTTTCAATTATTTCCCTATTCGAATCATCAGCTCTACCACTTCCCTTACCCCTTTCTAATAGTCTATTGATGAGTATTTCATCATTTACTTCAAGTGCTATCATGCCTGAGATTGAAGTATTAAATTTACCCAATAATTTATCTAAGGCACTAGCCTGACTTTCAGTCCTTGGGAATCCATCGAAAATAAAACCGTTGACAGGGATATTTTTTTCTACAACCTCACTGAGCATATTAATTGTTATTTCGTCTGGGACTAACTCACCTTTGTTCATATAGCCCTTGGCTAATAAACCAAGATCAGTATTGTTTTTAATATTATTTCGAAACACATCACCCGTAGATATATGAAATAAATCATATTTTAATTTAATAACTTCTGCCTGAGTACCTTTTCCTGCTCCTGGTGGGCCAAATAAAACGATATTCTTCATAAGGTTAATTTATACACAAATATAATCTTTGACATGTTTAATTTCTAATCGATTAAATATTAAAATGTATTTTTGCTTGAAGATTGAGAAATTGAGTGATTAATGCAACTTTTTAGTTCAAATTTTAAATTAGGTATTCTTGGAGGAGGTCAGTTAGGAAAAATGCTGATGTATGATGTAAAAAGATATGATTTACATACAAAAATTATGGATTCAAATCAAGAAGCTCCTTGTGCAAAACTAGCTGATGAATTTATTATTGGAGATATAACTGATTATGATGATGTAGTAAGTTTTGGAAATAAAGTTGATATAATCACAGTTGAAATTGAAAAAATTAACACTGATGCATTATTATTTTTAGAAAAAAAAGGAAAAAAAGTGTTTCCTTCTGCCAGAACACTAAAAGTAATTCAAAATAAATCTGATCAAAAAGACTTTTATAAACAACATAATTTACCCTCTTCAAGATTTAAAAATTACTCAAACTTAGATGAACTCAGAAATAATTTTGAAGACGATAATTTTAAATTTCCTTTTGTATGGAAAAGCTCAAGACTTGGCTATGACGGTAAAGGTGTTAAAATCATAAAAAAATATGATGATCTAAACTTTTCCTTTGAAAATGAATGTCTGATTGAGGAAAAAATATCAATCCAAAAAGAATTATCAGTGATTGTCGCTAGAAATATTTCAGGTGAAATGAAATGTTTTCCTGTTGTTGAGATGGAATTTAACGAGAATTCAAATTTAGTTGAATTTGTAATGTGTCCAGCAAATATTAGTAATGATATTGAAAAAAGAGCAATGCAAATTGCAATGAATACATCAGAAAAATTTAATATGGTTGGATTACTTGCCGTTGAGCTTTTTCTGACCAAAGAAGATGAAATTCTGATTAATGAAGTAGCGCCAAGACCTCATAATTCTGGACATCATACCATCGAATGCTGTATGACATCACAATTCGATCAGCATATCAGAAGTATTTTAGATTTGCCTTTAGGAGAAACGGAAATACTTATTCCCGGAATTATGGTAAACTTAGTGGGGGAAAATAAGGTTGAGGGAAATGTCATTTATAAAAATATAAATGATATTTTTGATATTCCGGGGGTATTTATTCATATTTATGGAAAGAAAAAGTCAAGACTTAATAGAAAAATGGGGCATATAACTATCGTTAATAGAGACATTAAAAAGGCTATTGAAATCGGCAAAAAAATTAAGAAAAAAATAAAAGTAGTATCATGAACAAAGTAGGAATTATTATGGGCAGTAAAAGTGATTTGCCTGTCATGCAAGATGCTATTGATATTCTTAATGAATTTGGAATTGAGTCTGAGGTAAATATTGTTTCAGCTCACAGGACCCCAGATAAAATGTTCAAATACGCAAATAATGCAAGAGATAGTGGAATTAAAGTAATTATAGCGGGAGCTGGTGGTGCTGCACATTTGCCTGGAATGGTTGCTTCAATAACAACTCTCCCAGTAATTGGTGTTCCGGTAAAATCAAGGAATTCAATAGATGGATGGGACTCTGTATTATCAATTTTACAAATGCCAAATGGAGTACCTGTTGCCACCGTAGCCCTTAATGGAGCAAAAAACGCTGGGATTCTAGCAGCTCAAATTATTGGTATCTCTGATCAGGAAATTTCCCAAAAATTAGTTGATTACAAAGATCGACTTGAAAAAAAAGTTATTGACTCAGAGAAGAATTTGTAAACCAATTTCAACTATCAGCCAGTATATCGGAACTGATTCTACAATAAAGGAACAGTAATATTTATTTTGTTTTTCATGTGAAAAATTCACCAAAATAGCTGTAATTAAAATGATAATTAGAATTGAATTTTTAAACACTAAATTTTCTAATAAGTAACCTGTAATCATTGTAAACAGCAAGGCTATAATTAGAACAAAATATCCTATATTTTTAGAATATTTTATACCGTAATTATGTATAATGGTTTTTACAAGATCTTGGTCCTTTAACATATCTCTAATTTCAAAAGGAATCATTTGTGCGGTAACTAAACAAAAAATAAGCAATGAATAATAAACAATATTAACAAAGTCTAAAACTCCGAAAAAATGGTAAGAGTACAATTAACATTGTCCAACAAAAAGCAACAGTCAATATTTTTAAAATTGGATTATCTCTCAAGGTGTAGTTTGATATTAATGGAATAGTGTATAGAACCGTTACAATAGAAATAATTACTACAAATATTTGCTTTGAACTTGATAGATTAAAAAATAAACAAAGTGAAATTACAAGTGAAATTAGAGCTTTTAAAAAAAAACTTTTTATTAAAAGAGAGACTGGCTTATTTATTGATGTTAAAATCTCATTGAATTTTATAAAATTATATGAAAAAAAAGTGGTAAAAAAAACAAATGCAATATCCTCCCAATTTAGGTGGATTTGATTAATTAAGTTAATCGAAATTATATAACATATTACACAAAATGAAACGTGTAAACTTGAGTTAATATAATAATCAAAAAGTAAGTTGAATTTTTTTGTTAATAAACCCATAAATGTTGTTCATTATTTATTATTTAATATATAATAAATGGACGTTATATTATTTAATTTTAATTGATATTTTTTAAAAAATGAATACAGAATCTTTTGAAAGAAGACATATAGGACCTACAGATATAGAAATTGAGAAAATGCTTAGTTTAATTAATGCAACTTCAATTGACGAGTTAATTGATCAAACTATTCCGGAAAGTATCAGAAATAGAAAAAAAATGAAGTTGGACCCTCCGATGTCTGAGTCTGACTATTTAACGCATTTAAAAAAGATTTCCTCTTTAAATAAAGTATATAAAACTTATATTGGAATGGGTTATAATAGATCTTACCTTCCCGCTGTAATTCAAAGGAATATTTTAGAAAATCCTGGGTGGTATACCGCTTACACTCCATATCAAGCAGAGATAGCACAAGGTAGACTTGAAGCTCTCCTTAATTTCCAAACTATGGTAACAGACTTAACTGGTATGGAAATTTCAAATGCTTCATTACTTGACGAAAGTACTGCCGCGGCAGAAGCCATGACTCTTCTTTTTTCTACAAGATCAAGAAAACAAAAAAAGGAAAATATAAACTCATTTTTTGTATCAATTGATACATTTCCACAAACACTTGCTTTATTAGAAACTAGGGCAAAACCACTTGGAATAAAACTGGAGATCGCGGAGCTAAGTAAGTTTGACACTCAAAAGAATTATTTTGGAGCATTTTTGCAATACCCTGGTCTTTCAGGCAATATAAGTGACATTCAACCAGTAATTAAGATTTGTAAAGAAAATGAGATTAAAGTTGCTGTTGCAGCAGATATCCTGTCTTTAGCTCTACTAAAATCACCTGGTGAAATGGGGGCAGATGTTGTTGTTGGAAGCACACAAAGATTTGGTATACCACTTGGATACGGTGGACCACATGCAGCTTACTTTTCAACTAAAGAAGAATTTAAACGAAATCTTCCTGGAAGAATAATTGGTGTAAGTATTGATCAGAACGGAAATAGAGCCTTAAGAATGGCTCTTCAAACAAGAGAACAACATATTAAAAGAGATAGAGCTACTTCAAATATTTGCACAGCTCAAGTCTTATTGGCTGTTATGGCTGGTATGTATGCTGTATACCATGGACCTGACGGGATAAAGGAAATTGCAAAAAAAATACACTCGAATGCCTGTATTTTAGAAGAAAATCTAAACTTACTTGGATTTAAAACTCCAAACAAATCTTTCTTTGATACAATATTAGTAGAGTGCGATTCTAAACTAATTAGGGGTAAAGCTTTAGAAAAAGAGGTAAATTTTCACTATCCTAGTGATAATAATGTTTCAATCTCAATTAATGAAACAACTACAACAAATGATATTTATGAAATCATATCAATTTTTGCTGAATCCAAAAACACAAAACTTGAAAATTTCTCAAATTTTGAAAGTTTAAATAGAATTCCAAAAGAGTATTCAAGAACTACAAGTTTTTTAACTGATGACATTTTTTCAAAATATAAATCAGAAACTTCTCTTATGAGGTATATCAAGTTTCTTGAGAATAAAGATCTTGCGTTAAATACTTCTATGATTTCACTTGGTTCATGTACAATGAAATTGAATGCAGCTGCTGAAATGCTCCCACTGAGTTGGAATAGATGGTTAAATATTCATCCATTCGCACCGAAAGATCAAGCCTTAGGTTATGAAAAGATTTTAAAAAAGTTAGAAAACCAACTCAAAGAAATTACAGGTTTTGATGCTGTTTCATTACAACCAAATTCTGGTGCTCAAGGAGAATATGCAGGCCTTATGGTAATAAAATCCTTTCATGAAAACAATGGTGATTTTGACAGAAAAATATGTCTTATTCCATCATCAGCTCATGGTACAAACCCTGCTAGTGCTGTAATGGCAGGAATGGAAGTTGTTGTTGTAAATTCATCTGAAAACGGAAATATTGATATTAAAGACTTGCAGGAAAAAGCCATTAAATTCAAAAGTAGATTGGGTGCATTAATGATTACATATCCATCAACACATGGTGTTTTTGAATCTGATATTTTAAAAATTACAAATATCATACATAGCAATGGAGGTCAAGTATACATGGATGGAGCAAATATGAATGCTCAAGTGGGTCTAACAAACCCAAAAATTATCGGAGCAGATGTTTGTCATTTAAACCTTCACAAAACATTTGCTATCCCACATGGTGGTGGGGGGCCCGGAGTCGGACCAATTTGTGTTGCAAAACATCTAAACCCTTTTCTTCCCTCCAACCCTGTAATAAAAACTGGCGGTGATAAAGCAATTCCAGCAATTTCAGCTGCACCATTTGGTTCTGCATTAGCATGTATAATTTCATATGGTTACATTTCAATGCTAGGAGCTTATGGTTTAACTAAAGCAACCAAAATTGCCATATTGAACGCAAATTATATAAAAGAAAGACTACATGGAAACTATAATATTCTTTACACAGGTGAACTTGGAAGGTCTGCTCATGAAATGATAATTGATTGTAGACCATTCAAAGATTACGGAGTTGAAGTAGTTGATATAGCAAAAAGATTAATGGACTATGGTTTTCATGCGCCAACTGTCTCTTTCCCAGTCGCAGGAACAATGATGATAGAGCCTACTGAAAGTGAAAACAAAGAAGAAATTGATAAATTTTGTGATGCAATGATCTCAATCAAGGATGAAATAATATTATGCAGCCCTGATGATGAAAACAATTTACTCAAGAATTCACCTCACACCCTTTTCATCTACTTTTTCAATAATTGTCGCGCCAGCACCATCA
>CACLPI010000028.1 GCA_902608795.1 uncultured Bacteroidota bacterium | reverse complement strand
CTACATACAATGAAAAGGATAATATTATAAAACTAGTTGAAATAATCTTTTCTATATATAAACAAATTAATATTTTGGTAGTTGATGATAATTCACCTGATAAAACATCCCGTAAAGTTAAAGAAGTAATACCCAATTTTAAAAATAAATTAAATTTAATAACCAGAAAATCAAAAATGGGATTAGGATCTGCTTATTTGTGTGGATTTAATTGGGCAATGAAAAAAAATTTCAGTCATATTATTTCAATGGATGCAGACTTTTCTCACAATCCATCAGATTTACAAAGGCTATATGATTCATGCTCAACAGAAAAAGCGGATATTTGTATAGGTTCAAGATATATTAAGGGAATCAATGTTATCAATTGGCCTCTTCAAAGAATTATTCTCTCATATTTAGCTTCCCTTTATGTGAGATTAATTACCGGAATGAATATAAAGGACCCTACTTCAGGCTTCGTTTGTTATTCTGTAAAATCACTCAAAAAATTAAATTTTAGTGAAATAAAGTTTAACGGATACGCTTTTCAAATTGAGATGAAATTTAAGTTATTTTTAAATAAATTAAATATTATTGAAATTCCTATAATTTTTAGAGATAGAAAATATGGCAAATCGAAGCTAAATAGTTCAATAATAGGTGAGGCCGTTTTTGGAGTTATTTCAATGAAATTAAAGAGTTTTTTTAGTTAAGATATGAATAGAACTATAATTAAAAACGCAAACATTATTAATGAGGGAAGGATATTTGAGTCAGATATTTTAATAGAGGATATATTTATTTCAAAAATTGCCAATTCAATTAGTCCAAATTTTTCTAATACAAAGATTATTGATGCTGAAGGAAATTTTGTTATTCCAGGCTTAATTGATGACCAGGTGCACTTCAGAGAGCCAGGATTAACACACAAAGGAAATATATACACGGAATCTAGAGCTGCTGTAGCTGGTGGAATAACTTCATATTTTGAAATGCCAAACACTAAGCCAAATACCACGACTATTGATGAGCTCAGCAATAAGTTCAATATTGCCAAAGAAAATTCAATAGCAAACTACTCGTTTATGTTTGGAGGAACAAACTCTAATTTGGATGATATATTAAAAAATAATGTAAGAGAAATTCCAGCTATTAAACTTTTTTTAGGCTCCTCTACTGGAAATATGCTTGTTGACGACATTGATTCTTTAGAAAAAATATTTTCAAATGTAAATATTCCAATAGCAGTCCATTGCGAGGATGAAAAGACTGTTAACGAAAATTTGAAATTACATTTTGATACTTATGGTGATAATATTCCCATAAATTGTCATCCTAAAATTCGGAGTGAAGAGGCTTGTTATATTTCATCTAGTATGGCTGTTAATTTAGCAAAGAAAACAGGGGCTAGACTTCATGTATTTCATTTGTCTACCGCCAAAGAGCTTGAACTTTTCACTCAGAAAATTCCATTAAGCGAGAAAAAAATTACTTCTGAAGTTTGTATTCATCATTTGACCTTTAGTGATCAAGATTATGATAAACTAGGTACAAAAATTAAATGGAATCCTGCTGTTAAGACATCCAATGACAGGGAAAAACTATGGAATGCTTTAAATAATGACCTGATAGATGTTATTGCTACAGATCATGCCCCTCACACATTTAAAGAAAAACAAAATCCATATACAACATGCCCGTCAGGAGGTCCTCTGGTTCAACATTCCTTAGTTTCTATGTTAGAATCATATCATAAAGAAAAAATTTCATTAGAAAAAATAGTTCAAAAAATGTCTCACAACCCCGCAATTTTATTTGATATAAAAAAAAGAGGTTATATTAAGGAAGGTTTTTATGCAGACCTAGTGATTTTTAATCTTAATAGCCCTTGGAAAGTTTCAAAAGATAATTTGATGTACAAGTGTGGTTGGTCTCCATTTGAAAATAAAATCTTTAAATCTAGAATATTACACACATTTGTAAACGGTAATTTGGTATATTCTATGGGAAAAGTTTTTGAGGGAAAAATGGGGATGAAAATTCAATTTGACAGATGAAAAGAGTACTGATAATAATATTTGTTTTAAACCTAAATTCATGCTATGATAATGTTGATAATGAAAAACCACAAGATTTAATATCTGAAGAAAATATGGTTAACATAATATACGATATGTCATTGATAAATGTCTCAAAAGGGATTAATAAAAGGATTATTGAAAATAATGGGATGAGACCAAAATCATATATATTGAATAAATATAATATTGACAGCATCCAATTTGTTAATAGCAATAGATATTACTCGAAAGATTTGCAAAAATACCTTATGATTTATGAAAAAGTTTTGGAAAACCTAGAAATAAATAGAAAATTAATTTCGGATAGTATTGATGCGAACAAGCTAAATAAATCAAAGAGAAGTTTAGAGATTATTGCTGCTGATTCAATGAGAATAGAAATGAAAGGACTAGATAAGAATAATTCTAAAATTATAAGAAATTAAATTAAATTTGACTAATGGATAATTTTATAAGTGAGATTAAATGGAGAGGCTTAATTCACGATTCTACACCTGGGATTGAAAAATTCCTGAGTGAAAATAAAAGAACTGCTTACATAGGTTTTGATCCAACTTCTGACTCGTTACATATAGGAAACCTTGTGCCAATTATGTTATTATCTCACTTTCAAAAACATGGTCATAAGCCTATAGCTTTAATAGGGGGCGCAACCGGTATGATTGGAGACCCATCCGGAAAATCATCTGAAAGAAACTTATTAGATGAAGACAAATTGAGATTTAATCAGCAAGCAATAAAAAATCAACTTTCAAAATTTTTATCATTTGATAAAAAAATGTCGAATATGGCTTTAATTTTAAATAATTATGATTGGATGAAGGGTTTTTCATTTTTAAATTTTATTAGAGATATTGGAAAACATATTACCATTAATTATATGATGTCTAAAGATTCTGTAAAAAATAGAATTTCATCTGAATCGAGATCTGGTATGAGTTTTACCGAATTCACATATCAAATAGTTCAAGGATATGATTTTCTTTTTCTAAACAGAAATTATAATTGCTTAATTCAAATGGGTGGTAGTGATCAATGGGGTAACATAACAACTGGGATGGAATTATTAAGAAGAATTGACGGTAAAAAAGGTTATGCTATTACTTGCCCCTTAATAACAAAATCAGATGGATCAAAGTTTGGAAAATCTGAAGGTGATAATATTTGGCTCGATTCAAAAAAAACCTCGGTGTATAAATTTTATCAGTATTGGCTAAACACCTCTGACGATGATGCTAAAGATTATATTAAAACCTTTACCTTTTTAGATAAAAAACAAGTTGAGAAAATAATTTTTAAACATGAATTAGAACCTCATCTTAGATTACTACAGAAAACTCTGGCTTCTGAAATTACAGAATTGGTTCATAGTGAAAAAGATTTAATTAATTCTATAAAAGCCTCTGAAGTTTTATTTAGTAAAGAATTTTTAAATGATATTAATAAAATCGATGAAGCTTTGTTTTTAGATATTTTTGAAGGTGTCCCGATTGCAAATATTTCATTGAATGAGATTAATAATGGAATTGAAATTATTAGATTACTTTTTGAAAAGTCAGGATTCCTAAGCTCTAACTCTGATGCCAAAAGAGCTCTTAAGGAAAATTCAATTTCGGTAAATAAGAAAAAAGTTACTGAGGATTATATTGTTAATAAAAAAGATTTAATTAAAGAAAAATATGTAATAATTAACAGGGGTAAAAAAAGTACTTTTATAATTAAGGTTAAAGATTAGTCTAATAATAAATTACAACCTCTCAAATCGCTATTATCAATTCTTCCATTAATTTCAAATTCATTTTTTCCATTAGTTTTCCCTAAGTCATCAGTTGCGATAAAACTGCAAGAATATAAATTTGCCAAATCAATAATATTTATACCGCCGCTTTTTTTATTAAATTTAAGACCCAAGGGATCATTTATATCTCTGATAATAACCTTCATCCAATAGGGTGTTTTAAAAATTCCATCTTTTTGAGAATAGGCTTGAGATAATATTTCTGTCATTCCATATTCGCTATGGATATGATCTAGGCCAAACCCTTTTTTTAGTTTTTTATGTAATTCCTTTTTTATCATTTCTTTTCTTTTACCCTTCATTCCGCCTGTTTCGATTACAATTGTATGCTTTAAATTAAATTTAAAAAGCTCGATTAAATCCAGAAGAGCATATGAAACTCCTATCAATATTGTTTTTTGTTGTTTTTTTTCAAGTTCTAAAATAGTTTCTTTTAGCTCTTTCATTTGATTAAGATAAAATCTACTTTTGATATTTTGAGATTTCAAAATCATTTTATTTGTCATGTAGATTAATGATGAATTGCTTCTTTCTAGGTATGTAGGCAAGAGTGCTAAAATTACATATTCCTTAATATCACCATAAAAAATTTCAAAACTCTTTTCAAAACTTCTTTCATATAAATTTAAATCTACAACATGATGTTTACTTAACAGACTTCTAGTTGTTCCACTGCTTGTAAAAATTTTTTGAGTTTTAAGAGAGTTGATTTTAACTATATGATTTTTAAAAAAACTAATGGGCAAAAAGGGTATATCTACTATGTTATTGACACAAGAGGGATCTTTTTTGATTAGTTTGCAAAATGAATTGTAAATAATATTATTTTCATATTGAAAAAAGAAAATTTCAAGAGCCTTTTTTTTAAAATCTTGGTCAGTACTTATTTCAAAAATAGAATTGTAATCCATTAAATTCATTAAATTTCATGCAAAAGTATATAAACTACAAAGAGCGTTTGCTTTATAGACGCTCTTAAAAAATAAAAATAATCGATTATTTGATAATAAGTTTTTTAATCTCTGATCTGTTATTTTGTGTAATCTTTACAATGTAAATACCCGATTTTAAATCGTTTAAACTCAGGATATTATTATCAACAGTTGAACTAATAATCAACTTTCCAAGTATATCATATACCTCAGCATATATTAAACCATTTTGGTTTGCTGAAACATTAACAAAACCAGAACTAGTTGGGTTGGGAAATAGTTCTATGTCAAAATTAATTTCTTGAAATTGATTTGACGAGAGAGTTTCACCAAAAGTTTGTGTAATTGATAAATTATCTACATGTATGGATTCATTATTTGAAGAATCAGATTGTCTGAGTCCAAATTGAGTAATAGAAGTTCCAGGGTCATCTTCGTCGCTACCCATAATTGATTCATCGTTTTCTGAACTTGCATCAATCCATAATTGAGCTATATTTTGACTTTGATCATATTTAACAGTGGCTCTGTATGTGGTATCAAAGCTCAAGTCATATGGCCAAGTAGCATCAGCTGAATTTCCAGTTGATGAGATGCCGACAGTAAAATCACCTTGACTAATAGCTGGAACTATATCAATTTTTGCTCTGTAAGAGAACCCGTCGTCTTTGAACATTGCAAAATATTCAGAATCATTTCCTGAAATAATTTCTCCAGGATTGTTAACCGAAAAGTCAAAGGCATAGTATATTATTCCTTCGACTGATTGAAAAGACACGCCTGCATCTTCAGAAGGATCTCCGTGTTGAACTACAGCATGTCCATTTTCAACTACTAAATCACCTTCATTACCTGAAAAATTATTCCAATTTGAAGACGCTGTCAGGGAACCATCAGCGTAATCAAAAGAATCGTTGTATGGAAGAGATAATAATGGAACGCAGTTGGGGCTGTTTATTGTTCTAGTAAAGTCACATGAGCTATTAGTAGGTTCACCCAAAAATGTTACAATAAAATCAGAATTTTCTTCAACACCACTTATCAATATTATACCTTCTGACATATTAGATGGATCATCACCCGAAATTGTACCAATGCCACCGGTGTCAATAGTATAATTTGTGGTTCCACCCCCCGTGAATTCTAAAGCTGTAGTGTAGGTGTCAGTATTATCAGATGTATTTGCATCACAAGTTGATGTAATAGTATCTATACTTAAATCACATGGATAACTAACAGAAAAATTTATAGTCTGATTAATTGCTGGAATGATCGGTTCATGACTGTTATCAACAAGCTCCATGAACAAAGTATAACTTTCTCCCTCCTGAACATCAACAGTTTCATTCTCTAAATCATATTTCATTGGCTGACTCTGATCATTAATACTCCAATGAATATGACCATCTGCTCCAGAGTTTACTTCACCAACAGTAAAGTTATCTACTGAAATTGAAACAGTAATAGAAGTTGTACCAGACTCAAATTCCTGGTTATTAAATGGGGAAAGTATAGTTAGTACTGGACCGGCAACACACCCTTCAAATGAGCCAACTGTATCCCATCCAGAATTTTGACCAGTTACTATCCACTCAGAGTCATTTTCGTTTGTTCCAAATGATGCAAGTGGAATAGGGTTTGGATCACAAATAGAACTTTTTCTTGTAAGAGTGTGCTCTTTAGTACCATTAGAAATTCCCGCAACTTCCCATCCGCTACCTGGGTCTCCAAGCATATCTCCAATTATATCAATTATGGTGTAGTTAGAGGCTGTAGCACCAGCAACAGTTAATGCAAAAGCATCGTCACCATTACTCAAATAATCAAAAGTTTGATCTGAAGCAATAGATGGATCTGCTTCAGGGTGAGTAATTACATAAACATCTCCATTTGAAAGAATAGTTCCAGGTTCGAAGGTAATATTATCAGGGTAATCAAATTGATTATCTTCATCACACCCATTAGAACAAGATGAAACTGAATAAGTAGAAAGATCAACATCTTGACCTGTACCATTATAAATTTCAAGAAATTTATGGTAAGAAGAACCCTCACCGTATTTTGAAAACATTAAATCTGATGTTTGGCTAAAAATAAAAAGAGGAAATAAAAAAAATATTGATAAGTAGTTTTTTTTCATAATTATTATTTAAGTAGAATCAATATAAGTTAGTTTATATATAATTGTTTTCAAAATTTTAAATAAAATATAAGACAGAATGTTTGTTAACAAATCATTATTTAATTGTTAATTCAAATATATATTTTATTATTTAACTATTTTTATTAAATCATTATATAAAAAATAAGGTTTTGGAAAATTTTAAAATTCTGTTAGTTGATGATGAGCCTGATATTCTCGAGATTATTTCATACTCATTAGAAAGTGAAGGTTATCTTGTTTACATTGCTGAAAATGGAGCTAAAGCTATTAAACTAGCAAAAAAAATTAAGCCTCATTTGATAATCCTAGACGTTATGATGCCTGAAATGGATGGTATTGAAGCTTGTGAAATTATTAGGAACGATTCAGAAATTGGAAATACTTTAATTGCATTTCTCTCTGCAAGGGGCGAAGACTATAGCCAGTTAGCTGGTTTTAATGCAGGCGCTGATGATTACATAACAAAACCTATCAAACCAAAGCTTTTAAAAAGCAAAATTAAATCTCTTTTAAGAAGGATTTCTAACGATGAAGCAGAAGTAATTAAATTAGGGTCCTTAATTATTGATAAATTTAGTTATAAAGTTTCTCTAAACGGAAAAGATATTTCTTTGCCTAGAAAAGAATTTGAATTATTATTTTTGTTAAGCTCAAAACCCGGTAAAGTTTTTAAAAGACAATTTATTTTAGAGTCAGTTTGGGGTAAGGATGTTGTAGTTGGAGATAGAACTATTGATGTCCATATCAGAAAATTGAGAGAAAAAATTGGGGATTCATATTTTAAAACTATTAAGGGTGTTGGGTATAAACTTCAAAATTAATGCCTTCGAATAAGAACTTTAATCCCTATAAATTTTCTTTATTATCATCCCTATATATAACCTTAGGGGCATATTTTGTAATTAATTATAATGATTTATCTATTTCTATCGAATCAGTCTTGGTTTCATCTATAATTTTTGGCTTGAGTTTTATTGTAATTCAATTGAGAGTAAGAAAATTGTTTTTTGAAAGAATTAGACAAATTTATAAGGATTTAGAATTTGAAACGGACTCCTTAATTAAAACCTCAGCAATAGACCCAGATATGAATTCCTTTTCTAATGATTTAGAAGAATTTGTAAAACTAAAAAGAACCGAGATTGAAACATTAAAAAAAGAAGATATATACAGGAAAGAGTTTGTGGGTAATGTAGCACATGAACTTAAAACTCCACTCTTTTCGGTTCAAGGATACATATCCAATTTATTGGATGGCGCTATGGATGATAAAGAATTACTTAAAAAATATTTAAAAAGAGCTGAAAAAAGTGTTGAGCGATTGACATTTATAATTAAAGATTTAGACCTGATAACTCAGTTAGAATCTTCAACACTAAAATTAGAAATCATTTCATTTGATATAGTTAAACTAGCCCAAGAGATAATAGATGATTTAGAAATTAGCGCCTCTAGAAGAAATATTAAAATCATTTTTGACAAAAATTATGATAACCAAGTTTTAGTAAAGGCTGATAGAAATAGGATAGAGCAGGTAATATCTAATCTTATAACAAACTCAATTAATTACGGATCAGAAAAAGGAACTACAGAGATAAGTTTTGAATCAAAGGAGGAAAAAATAATTGTTAAAGTTAATGATAATGGTGAAGGGATTAGTAAAGAAAACATGCCTAGACTTTTTCAAAGATTCTTTAGGGTTGATGAAAGTAGAAGTAGAAGTCAAGGCGGATCTGGGCTAGGTTTGGCTATAGTTAAGCATATCATTGATGCCCATAATGAAAATATTTATGTCCAATCTACCGTTGGTATTGGAAGTGAATTTTCCTTTTCTTTAAAAAAATCAAAAGTTCTTTAAATCGATTCTTTTGGGTAGTAAAAATAAATTAAAAAGGTTTTCAGAAAATTTGACATTTAAAAATGTTATTCAGCCACAAAGAGATTTAATTGTCAATAATAATTTTAAATTCAAGGGAAATTGGAATAAACTTATATTTAAAAATAATAATCCCATTGTAGTTGAATTGGGATGTGGTAAGGGTGAGTATTCAGTAGCCTTAGCTAAAGAAAATCCTGAAATAAATTATATCGGAATAGACATCAAAGGCGCACGTTTTTGGAAAGGGGCAAAAGATGCAATTAAAAACAAATTAAATAACGTTGTTTTTTTAAGAACCCAAATTGAATTGATAGAAAAAATTTTTAATAAAACTGAAGTTTCAGAAATTTGGATAACTTTCCCTGATCCACAAATTAAACTCAAAAGAGAAAAACATAGGCTCGTTAATTTAAACTTTATTAAGCGATATAGAGAGATAATGATTAAAGGAGGAATAATTAACCTTAAAACCGATAGTGAATTTTTGCACGGCTATTTACTTGGATTAATTAGCGGAAATGATTTTCTCGAGTTAATATATTCAAATCATGATATATACAAACAAACCGGTGCTCCAAAATATGCTACTGAAATTAAAACATTTTACGAGTCAAAATTTTTAAAGTTAAATAAGCCAATAACATATCTCTGCTTTAAGGTCAATTAACATAAGATGGATTCAAATAAAGATTTTTTTCAAAAAGTTTATAAAGTTGTAAAAATGATTCCGTCTGGAAGGGTTAGCACTTATGGTTTAATAGCTAAATATTTAGGCTCGGAAAAGAGCTCAAGAGTAGTTGGATATGCTATGAATGCTTCTCATCAAAATTCTGACATCCCAGCTCATAGAGTAGTAAACAGAGTAGGTTTATTAACTGGAAAACATCATTTTTCTGGAATAACTTTAATGCAAAATCTTCTTGAAAGTGAAGGAGTCAAAATACAAAATGATAGGGTAATAAATTTTAAAAAAGTTTTATGGGATCCGTCTAAAGAATTAGATTAATTTTGTATAATTTTTTTTAATTCAGCGTATATTTGTAAAAAATTTTAAATTTGGAATTATCTAAGAAAAATTTGCTTTCGTTAATCGAAAAAAATCAGATAAATGATTGTAAAATCACAAATCTAAATATTTTTGGCAATGAGCTGCTGATCGATATTTCAACCTCTAATCCTACTCTTCAATCAAAAAAAAGTATTGAGAATTTAATTAAAAAACTTATTTCAGAAAATATTGAGGGAAAATTAGACTTAAAAATAAATTTTAAGATTGAAAAAGCAGAAAATCCTCAAAACCAAATCAAGGGAAATCCGATAGAAGGAATTAAAAATGTAATTGCAATTGCTTCTGGAAAGGGCGGTGTTGGAAAATCAACCATTACATCAAATATAGCTATTACATTGGCTAAAATGGGTTTTAATGTTGGTATTCTAGATGCAGATATATATGGTCCATCTATTCCTATAATGTTTGATATAGCTGATGCAAGACCACTAAGTGTAAATATAGAAGGTAAAAACAAGATGAAACCAATCATAAGTTATGGTGTTAAGATATTATCTATTGGATTTTTTACAAAACCTGATCAAGCTGTAATTTGGAGAGGACCTATGGCATCCAAGGCTTTAAACCAAATGATATTTGATGCCACATGGGGAGAACTGGATTTTCTTTTAGTTGATTTACCACCAGGAACAGGAGATATACATTTAAGTATTCTGCAGGCACTTCCGGTAACCGGCAGTGTTATAGTAAGTACTCCCCAAAATATTGCACTTGCTGATGCTAGAAAAGGAATTGCTATGTTTAATCAGAAAAGCATTAATGTTCCTGTTCTAGGTATTGTTGAAAATATGGCATATTTCACGCCTAATGAATTGCCTGAAAATAAATATTACATTTTTGGAAAAGATGGAGCAAAAAACTTATCTAACGACATGAACGTTAAATTTCTTGGAGAAGTACCTTTATTACAAAGTGTCAGAGAAGCATCAGACTTTGGTCATCCAGCATCTTTACAAGAAAATTCAAAAATTTCATTAACTTTCGAAGAGATTTCAAAAAATTTGGTTTCTGAGTTGGTAAAAAGAAACAAGGATTTACCTCCTTCGGAAATATTAAAAATTACAACAATGGCAGGTTGTTCTGCTGTAAATAAATAAAATGGAAAAATCGTTATTAAAGAATATTGAAAATGCATTAGAAGAAATAAGGCCATTTCTCAAAAATGATGGTGGTGATATTTCATTAGTTAGTATTGAAAAAGATATAGTTAAAGTAAAGTTTGAGGGCGCCTGCTCCACATGTACTGTTAATCAGATGACTTTAAAATCCGGGGTTGAGATGATTATAAAAAAGCACGTACCTAAAATTCAGCAAGTTGTAAGCGTAGAAGAAATCTAAAAATGATTAAATCCGATATTTTAATTATTGGTGCTGGCCCTGTTGGATTATTTGCAGTCTTTGAAGCGGGCTTGCTTAAAATGAAATGTCACTTAATTGATATTTTACCAAAACCTGGCGGCCAATGTATTGAGTTATATCCAAAAAAACCAATTTATGATATTCCTGGTTATCCGGAAATATTAGCTGGAAATTTAATTGATAATTTATTAAAACAATGTAGTCAATTTGAACCAGGATTTACCCTTGGAGAAAAAGCCGATAAACTTGAAAAGCAAAACGACGGCTCTTTTATTGTTACTACCAACAAAGGAACTAAGCACCATGCACCAATAGTGGTAATTGCTGGAGGATTGGGTGGATTTCAGCCAAGAAAACCGAATTTTGATGGTATTGAATATTTTGAAGAA
>CACLPI010000027.1 GCA_902608795.1 uncultured Bacteroidota bacterium | reverse complement strand
GTAAAACCAACATAAACTGAATTAGAAGTGGCGGTAAACGGATATGAATATGTATGATTAATATCATCAAATAAGTCTGGAGTTGGTCTCAAAGTAGCATCATCACAGAAAAGTGAAATATATAGCGAATCATCACATAATCCGGCACGAGGTACTCCGCTACTCGTAAAGTATGCCGCGTCAATTAATCCTCCTGATCCGCCTCCTGCAACTGAAATTTCACCAGAGATTTCTAGTCTGTATTGATTTCCTATAGTGATATCAAAATTTTGAAAACCTGGTGATGTAACCGTATGTGTAAAATCGCCAATTAAATTTTCACTGTTCTGTTGTGTATCATCGGTAGTGTAACTTACATAATAAGTGGTGTCTGATGACGCATTTGTGATTATTCCTGTTACAGCATCTATCTGTGCTGCGTCAATCGGCACTACATTGAAAGAAAATTGACCTCCAGGAGATGCTAGAGTCGATACAATTGCTCCATCACATGTTGGTTCCATTTCAAAAGAGGAATCAACCCCAGGTAATGTTTGCACTGAAACAACAAAATTATCAGGACATATATTGTTAGTAAAATAGTTCACAAAATAAGTAGTATCTGCACTTCCATTTGAAATTGTACCGGTTGAAGGATCAATGATTGCACCATCAGAAGGTAATTGGTCAAATGAAAATATTCCTCCAGCAGTAGCAATATTTGCAACTGTAGCGCCTTCACAATTTGGAATTAACTCAAAATATGAATCATCTTGAACATAAGAAACTATTATTTCATCATACCCTGTACATCCTAAATCCTGAACTATCACCGAATATACTCCACTATTAGGGGAATTTACTGACAACGTAGGTGATGTTTCACCAGAAATATTTGTAGCATTTAATTGCCATTGATAAGACGCAGTTGAAGATCCTATATCAGCAGCCAAAACTGTCTGACCAGAATCTATACATAAGTTTAAGTCTGCACCTAAATCTACATTAAATATTGGCACATCAACAGAAACAGTAACCGGTGGACTCTCAATTATAACATCATTTCCTGTACATGTAACATATTCAACCCTTGCATAGTATTGTGTATCTTCTGTAGGAGAAACCTCAACTTGAGGATTATTTGAGATCACATTTCCAGATGAGTCAAGCCAGGAAAAATCAACAATACTTGCGCCAGATGGAGTAAATCTCCACGCTTCATTTTGAGTTTGCCAAGGAGAATCATTACCATTTCTACCAGGAGGAACAACTGCTTCGGTTCCAGCATCATTTTGAATACCCATAGCCGCCCAGCCTGAATTCCATGAATTACAAGAAGGCTTATTTTCAACATAAAAATCAATTATATTAGTTGTTTCATATAATACAACCATCTGAGTTGATAGTAGGGAGTTGCATGAGCCAGAAAACATTGGAACATCATGCCAACTAACTGCCAAAACTCTGTTAGGAGCATTTCCCAAAACCTCCCAGCCGATAAATTCAGAAGAACTTGCCGTTGGATCAATATCATGATTTGGAGTATGAATATTTCCTTCCCCTAAAACAGCAGAATTACTTGGAAGAGATGGGCCTCCTTGCCATGGGACTAGATTATCGTTTGCTGGAACATGAAAGCTGATTGATCCATTAGAGCTAACTTTAAATGTCTGTTCTAAATCTCCATAAAAGCAAAAATCAAAGGGCAAAGTAGCCAAAGATCCATTTGGGTACCATTGATCATCCGCATTTGGATTTGTTACATTAGCAAGGTTATCAAAAGGGAATGGAGGAGTAAATGCTATTTCTTGTACTTCGTATGATGTTGTTTCCCCTATATCTAGATATTGAGCAGATAAAATAGTAGATCCACCACAGGTTACAATATCATCACCTTGGTCTACATATGGTACACCCGGAATTGATGCACCGACAATAACTTGAACTTCAGCAGTATTTGAAACACAACTATTATAATCAGTAATTTCAAGAGTTACAGTGTATAAACCAGCTGAAGAATATGCTTTTTGTGGGCTTATTCCAGTGGCCCCTCCACCATCACCCCAATCCCATGTATACACAGCATTAGAATCATTACCATTTGAAAAAGTGCCAATCCCCGTGAACATTATTTCTTCATTAATATCTACATAGATAGAACCGCTAGCGTTAGGAGCTGGATTAGAATCTATTGCAGCTGTTACATTTTGACAGGGTTCAAAACAACTTATAATAGCCTCCCATCCACTTGCTTGAGCTGCACCATTGCTAAAAAAACTTATTGTTAAACATCCTGTTGAATTGGCAGCCTGAATAAAACCGGGACTTGATGATCCACTTGTTCCTGAAAACATCCCAAATTGTGCAGCAGATGTATCATTTCCATCATATATAATCAGTCCATCTCCATTTCCAGCTTGAACAGGTTGTGTAGTAAAAGATTGGAAATCAAGCTGTACTACCTGTGCACTATTTTCTGGACATATTGTAATAGTATGATCTTCATTTGCACCATAGACCCCTGTTGGTCCGCCTGAATCATAAAAAGTACCAGTACAGGTGTTTATTGTTCCTCCATCACTAATTAAAACTTGTTGCGAAAATAAACTCCAATTAAAAAAAAATATAATTAAAAAAAATATTAGATTTCTAATCATCATTTTAATTTTTTCGGAATTACATTTATGATATAGTCTGTACCTTGTACTCTATATATGTGACTTCGATTTGAATCAAAATCAAAATCATACAAAAGAGGATTAAAATTATTTATATTAAATTGAGTTTTATTTTTTGATTTGTTTACAGAACTTAAAATTGGTATGTTTTCAGACGGATAAAACTTCTTTGTTAAAATTTCAACACGGTTTCTTAAAATATCCTTAATGTTTTTTTCAAGAGGCTTGATTTTTTTTATTCTTTCAAATACCTTTTCTCCAAAAGCAGTAATAATGTAATTCACCTCTTTTTCAGTGAAGGGTAAATTAACATTCTCTTTGAAATCAATAATCCAGGGATTTTCTTTTTTTGTTTGCGAATATGTATTAAGAGATATTAATATTAATAAAAATAATGAAGTTATTCGCAACATATTTTCAATCTTATACCTCTAATTTACTTCATTTTTTTTAATTAGTAGTGTTGATATTGTCTGAAAGGATTTTTTTCTTAAAAAATCTTGTTTATATTAGGCACGATAATTGTTTATTAAGATAAATATCAAAAAAATTAATTATGAGGATAAATGAAAAAATAATTTTAAGCGACGAAGAGATTGGAGATGATCACATATCTACATCAGATGTTACCCCGATCAGGGATGATGCATTTGATATTTCTGATGAAGAAAAAATCTCTATAATTCAGGAACACGTAAAAGAAATTATGTTAACATTAGGGCTTGATTTAGAAGATGATAGCTTAAGAGGCACTCCGAAAAGAATTGCCAAATCATATGTTAATGAGCTTTTTTATGGACTTAATCCTAAAAATAAGCCAAATGCTGCAACATTTGATAATAAATACGATTACAATGAAATGCTTGTGGAAAAAGATATAACTCTATATTCAACATGTGAGCATCATTTTTTACCTATTGTTGGTAAAGCCCACGTTGCCTATATCTCAAATGGTAATGTAATCGGTTTATCCAAAATAAATAGAATAGTAGAATACTATGCTAAAAGACCTCAAGTTCAGGAAAGACTTACTAAACAAATTGTTCAAGAACTCCAGCAGGCTTTAAATACCGATGATGTTGCATGTGTAATAGATGCTAAACATCTGTGCGTTAACTCAAGAGGAATAAAAGATACTGCTTCAAGTACTGTGACCAGCGAATTTGGAGGTAAATTTAAATATGATAGTTCAACCAAAGAAGAATTCTTAAAATATATTCAATTAGATACTTCTTTCAATGGAATATAAAATGTAATTTTATTACATGCAATCCATTGCTAGTCACAACCTGAAAATTTATAATAGCCTTTCCGGTAAAAAGGAAGAATTCAAAACTGTCGCTAATGACCACGTCGGTATGTATGTCTGTGGTCCGACAGTATACAGTTATGTTCATTTGGGAAATCTCAGAACCTTTACATCATTTGATGTTATTTACAGATATTTAACGCATCTCGGATTTAAAGTAAGATATGTGCGTAACATCACCGATGTTGGTCATCTTGAAAATGATGAAGATATGGGTGAAGATAGAATTAGTAAAAAAGCTAGAATAGAAAATTTAGAACCAATGGAAGTGGTTCAAAAATATACCTATGATTTTCATGAGACCATTAGAAAATTTAATTTACTTCCTCCAAGTATAGAACCCACAGCAACTGGGCATATCATTGATCAAATTGATCTTATCAAGAAAATAATTGACAAGGGAATTGCATATGAGGTTAATGGCTCAGTATACTTTGATGTTCATAAATATAATAACTCATACAATTACGGAGTTTTAAGTAATAGAAATTTAGAAGATTTAGTTCACAATACTCGATCCTTAGACGGTCAGGATGACAAGAAAAATCCTCAGGATTTTGCCTTGTGGAAAAAAGCTGATGAGAAACATATTATGAAGTGGGATTCACCTTGGAGTAAAGGTTTTCCAGGATGGCATATTGAGTGCACTGCAATGAGCAACAAATATCTGGGGGATCTTTTTGATATTCATGGTGGCGGAATAGATTTGAAATTTCCTCATCATGAATGTGAAATTGCCCAATCAAATGTTTGCTTTGGTACAAATGCAGCAAAATACTGGGTCCATGCGAATATGCTCACACTTAACGGATCAAAAATGTCGAAATCGACCAATAATAATATTCTTCCTGATGAAATATTTTCATCTGGTTCATCATTGCTTTCAAAAACTTTTTCGGAATCATCTGTGAAATTCTTTATGCTTCAAGCTCACTACAGAAGTATTTTAGATTTAAGTGAAGAAGCACTAAAAGCGTCAGAAAAGGGCTATAACAAAATAATGGATGCTATTAGTATTTTAGAAAAATTTAAGGACTTTAGTGAAGATACAGATTTTGATGTTATTGAGTGGAGAAAAAATTGCTATGAAGCGATGGATGATGACTTTAATACACCTATATTGATTGCTAATATATTTGAGGCTGCAAAATTTATAAATAAAATAAATCAAAGTAAAGCTGGTATTTCCAAGGAAGATTGGGAAGTTTTAAATAATTCATTGAACTCATTTATTTTTGATATTATGGGTCTACAAAAGCAAAATTTATTAAATAACGAAAACTCTAAAATTGATGATGTAATGGAAGTTATTCTTCGCTTAAGGGATGAAGCTAGAAAAAACAAAGATTATATTCTTGGTGATAAAATAAGAGATATGCTTAAAAATAAGGGCATTTCTATTAATGACTCTGACAAGGATTCATCATTTATAATTGATTAACAAATGAAATTTTTGACTTATCCATTTATTTTAATAATTAAGTTTTACCAAAGAGCAATTTCACCATATTTCCCTGCTACATGTAGACATCAACCAACATGTTCACATTACTCAATTGAAGCTCTAAATAAACATGGACTATTTTTTGGGTCATACCTCTCTGTTCGTAGAATCATGAGATGTCACCCCTGGGGATCTTCTGGTTATGATCCCGTTCCTGAAAAATTTAAAAGAAAATAATTATGGAAATATTACAATTTGTTTGGGACCCAACCTCGGAGGGTATATCAGTTTTTGGAAAATTTACAATCTACTACTATAGCTTAATGTGGATGCTAGCATTTATTTTAGGTTTCTACATCATGCAAATAATATATAAGAAAGAGGGGTTATCAATGGAAAAGCTTGACTCACTTTTTGTATATACAATTTTAGGTACAATGATTGGAGCGAGACTTGGGCATGTTATTTTTTATCAAATTGAACTATTTGATCAAGATTTTTTCAGTGTCTTTTTACCCTTTAGATTCAACCCTAATTTTGAATTTACAGGATTCAGAGGATTAGCAAGTCATGGGGCAGCAATAGGCATAATAACTGCAATGTTTCTATACAATTCAAGGATATTAAAAAAATCAGTCCTTTGGATTCTTGACAGGATTTTGATACCAGTTTCAATCGGGGGGGCTTTTATAAGGATTGGTAATTTTTTTAACTCTGAAATTGTTGGAAAAGAAACCGAAAGTACATTCGGCGTTGTATTTTCAAAATTAGGTGAGGATTTTGCTCGTCACCCTGCTCAACTATATGAGGCATTTAGTTATTTGGTCATTTTTTTCATAGTTGCACATATATACTGGAAAACTGATAAATTAAAGAAAACTGGTTATTTGTTCGGCTTATTCTTTGTTCTTTTGTGGTCTAGCAGATTTATAGTTGAGTTTTTTAAACAAGCACAAGTTGATGGAAGAGAAGACTGGATAATGGGTATGAATACTGGTCAAACTTTGAGTGTACCATTTATATTAATAGGTCTTTTTCTTATGTTTAAAAAAACCGCTAAATCTTAATGATAAATTTATTCAGATTAATTGCCATACTAGAGGGGGTATCTTATATTCTATTGCTTTTTTTTGCTATGCCAATTAAATATTTATTAGATGACCCTACTTATGTTAAATTACTTGGCATGCCACACGGAATTCTATTTATTATTTATATTATTTTCTCAGCTCTTGGAAAGTATAAATATAATTGGGATATAAAAGAATTTTTTATTGTTTCAGCCGCATCGCTGATTCCCTTTGGAACTTTCTATGCAGACAGGAAATATTTAAAACTGCTATAAACTAGTCTCTATATTTTTTTAAGGTGTCCTTCATAATAGGAGTTGCAACAAATACAGAAGAATAAGTTCCAACTAATACTCCAATAATTAACGCAAAAAGTAATCCTCTCAATGAATCCGCACCAAATGTGAACATAGATAATAATACAACAAGAGTTGTGAAAGATGTATTGAGGGTCCTGGACAATGTACTGTTCAAGGCAGAATTCACAGTTTTTTCAAATTCCCATGTTGAATGTTCTTTTAAAAATTCTCTAATCCTATCAAATACCACAACAGTATCATTTAAAGAATATCCAATTACTGTTAAGATAGCAGCGATGAATGCCTGATCAATTTCCATGCTAAAGGGCATGAATTTGTAAGTGAGCGAGAATATTCCAAGAACAATTAGAACATCATGAAATACTGCGGCAACAGCTCCTAGTGAAAATTGCCACTTTTTAAATCTGACTAATATATACAGGAAAACTACAATTAGAGATCCCAGAATTGCCCAAAATGAGGATTGTTTAATATCATCAGCGATTGTAGGGCTTACCTTTCCAGACATCATTTTTCCCACGTTATTTTCAGCATCAAGAAACTGAGAATAAGTATATCCCTGAGGCAAATAGTTCTCGAGTGATTCAAAAAGTTTTGCTTGCACCTCTTCATCAGCAGCAGCTGAATTAGCATCAACATTATATTTAGTTGAAATTTTAAGTTGATTTGGACTTCCAATAGTCTTAATTTCAGAACTTCCAAACATTAAATCAGTGGATTTTTTAACTTCTTCAGTATTTACATCATTTGCAAATCTAACTGTATAAGTTCTACCACCCACAAAATCAATGCCCTCATCTAAACCAGTTGTAAATAAAGAGAAAATACCAGAAGCAATAAGTACACCAGAGATTAAATATGTTAATTTTCTTCGACTTAAAAAATCAATATTTAGATTCCTAAATAAACCTTTAGTTAGTGGGGTAGAAAAACTTAGCCTAGATCCCCGATTAACATCCCAGTTAATTAATAATCTAGAAATAAAAATTGCTGTAAATAATGAAGTGATTATACCTATTAATAGCGTTGTAGCAAATCCTTTAATCGGCCCTGTACCAAATGTGTAAAGAATCAATGCAGTAAGTCCTGTTGTAATATTTGCATCCAAAATTGATGATAGAGCGTTTTGATATCCGTCAGATATTGCAGGTTTTTCTTTTTTACCACTGTATAACTCTTCCCTAACTCGTTCATATATTAAAACATTGGCATCAACGGCAATACCAATTGTCAATACTATACCGGCGATTCCGGGAAGCGTTAGAACAGCTCCCAAGCCTGATAATATTCCAAAAATTAGGACAATATTTAGAACCAATGCAACATTTGAATATAGACCAACTTTTCCATAGTAAAACATCATCCAGACCAACACTAGCAAAAGTGCAATCATAAAGGAGTTTGTCCCAGATTCAATAGCCTCTTTCCCTAGCGATGGACCAACCTCATCAGCCTGCACTATATCAGCAGATGCAGGGAGTTTACCAGCTCTTAAGACGTTTGCAAGGTCAATCGCTTCATTTAAATTAAATGCACCAGAAATTTCACTGTTACCTCCAGAAATTGGTCCACTTGTTACACCTGGTGCTGAATATACAATATCGTCAAGGACAATTGCTATTTGAGAACTTTGATTGAATGCATTACCAGTCATTTCTTCCCAAATTTTAGCACCCTTTGAATTCATCTGCATACTTACAGTAGGTGTAATTCCATCGACCGAATATGATTGTCTTGCGTCAGTAATTACAGATCCACTTAATTGTGGAATATTTTCTCTATTGCCCTTCAATGCATATAATTCAACTAATTCTTCACCATCTTCAGACATTTGAGGTATACCCCATAAAAATTTGACATATCTTTGGGTTGGCTGAAGTAAAGACCTTACATCAGAATCAGACAAATATTCTGATATGATATTTGTATCCTTAGAATTGAACATTGCTATTACAGGCCCGCCAGGGAAGCCTTGACCTTTTATAAGATCTAAAATTGGATTTTTTTCAATTGCAATTGAGTCACTATCTGAACCTAAAAGCTCTTCTACCTCGCTCAGTTCAGTTTTTTGAATATTTTTAGAAGAATTTTTTGATTTAACGATTTCATTAGCCTGAATCATAAAAGAAAGAAAATCTTCACCCTTAAATGCATCCCAAAACTCTAACTGGGCAGTACTTTGCAACAAGCCTTTTACTCTCTCAACATCTTTTGCACCAGGTAATTCAACTAAGATTCTACCTGAATTTCCAAGCCTTTGTATGTTTGGCTGTGTTACTCCGAATTTATCGATTCTTTTTCTTAAAACCTCAAATGCAGAAGTTACAGACTCGTCAATTTTTGTTTTTAAAATTGGCTGAACTTCATCATCTGACATGTTAAAATTAATTTCTTCACTTAAAGATCTATTGGCAAATATATCAGGAGATGCTAGTTTGGAATCACCTTTTATATTGTCAAAAGCTATAAAGAAATCCTCTAAATATGTGTTCTGACTATTTTTTTGAATTTCCTCAGCATCATCAAGAGCTTGGTTAAATATTGGATCTTTACTATTATTAGATAAATTTTGTAATATATCCTTAACCGAAATCTGAAGAATAACATTTATACCTCCCTTTAGGTCAAGACCTAGATTCATTGCTCTATCCTTAACCTCATCATATGTGTAATCTGCAATTCCAATATTAAAAACAGAGATATCAGATAAGGAATCTAAATAATTTATTTTTTCTTGATTTCTCTTTTTATCAAAATCAATTTCTACATCGCTAATTTTATCGAAAGCATACTCATTTGCATTACTTTCAATCTGATTAGACTTAAATGTAAATGATAATTGGAACACACTAACAAGTCCAAATAGGAGAGCGAATAATTTAACTAATCCTTTATTTTGCATAATTAATTTAAATAAAAAGTGGTGCAAATATATAATATCAGTGATAAACAGACAACAGATTAGACTAATAATTAATAGTAGTCTTTAATGGGTTATACTATTAACTTAAAAGAGAATTGGTTTTCTTAACACCGTCTGCACTTTCTGTTAAGTGAGCTAAATCATTTGGATCTAGATCTAACTCAATTATTTCTTCAATTCCGTTTTTACCCAAAACTACAGGAACTCCAATACATAAGTCAGAAAGACCGTATTCACCTTGCAATAGAGCAGAGCATGGATATATTTTATTGTGATCACAAGCTACAGAATGAACTAACGAACTAACGGCTGCACCAGGCGCATACCATGCTGATGTACCCAGTAGTTTAGTGAGGGTTGCACCTCCAACCTTGGTATCCTCACGTACTTTATCTAATCTTTCATTAGATAAAAAATTAGTAACCTTAATGCTATTTCTTGTAGCTTTTGAAATAAGGGGCACCATCCCCTTATCACTGTGACCACCTATTACCATACCATCCACATCACTAATCGGAGCATTTAATGCTTCTGCAAGTCTATACTTGAATCTTGCTGAATCTAGTGCTCCGCCCATACCAATTATTCTATTTTTTGGGATCCCAGTTGTTTTGTGAACAAGATAGGTCATGGTGTCCATTGGATTACTTACAACTATAAGTATCGTATTAGGAGATGATTCAAGTAATTTTGAACTTACTTCCTTTACTATACCGGCATTAATTCCGATTAACTCCTCTCTTGTCATTCCGGGTTTTCTTGGTATTCCAGATGTAATAACGCAAATATCACTATCAGCGGTTTTTGAATAATCATTAGTGGTGCCCACAATTTTTGTATCAAAATTATTCAGGGAAGCCGTTTGCATTAGGTCCATGGCTTTACCCTCAGCAAATCCTTCCTTAATATCTAAAATGACTACTTCTGAAGCAAAATTTTTAATTGCAATGTATTCTGCACAACTTGCACCAACTGCTCCAGCACCAACAACTGTTATTTTCATAATTTTTTATTAAGCATCTATATTGGCATAGATAGCATTATTTTCAATAAACTCTCTTCTCGGTGGAACTTCATCACCCATCAACATCGAGAAAATTCTATCAGCTTCAATACCATTTACGATATCTACTCTTCTAAGTGTTCTGAACTCAGGATTCATAGTTGTTTCCCAAAGTTGTGTTGCATTCATCTCACCAAGACCTTTATATCTCTGGACTTTACAACCATCTCCAAACTTCATCATTATACTGTCTCGTTGATCATTATTCCAAGCATATTCTTTTTTTGCACCCTTTTTAACAAGATATAAAGGAGGAGTAGCAATGAACACATGACCATTTTCCACTAACTCTTTCATATATCTAAAGAAAAAAGTTAATATTAAAGTTGATATGTGACTTCCATCAATATCAGCATCACACATAATCACAACTTTATGATACCTTAATTTTTCTATGTTTAAAGCTTTACTGTCTTCCTCAGTTCCAATAGTTACACCGAGAGCTGTGAAAATATTTCTAATTTCCTCATTTTCAAAAACTTTGTGCTGCATGGCTTTTTCAACATTCAATATTTTTCCTCTTAATGGTAATATTGCTTGAAAAGCTCTATCTCTCCCCTGTTTTGCTGTTCCACCAGCAGAGTCACCCTCAACTAAGAAGACTTCACATTTTGCTGGATCTTGCTCAGAGCAATCTGAAAGTTTTCCAGGTAAACCTCCGATACTCATAACTGACTTTCTTTGAACCATCTCACGAGCCTTCTGTGCAGCATGTCTTGCTTGGGCAGCTAAAATTACCTTTTGAACAATAGTTTTTGCATCATCTGGATGTTCTTCCAAATAATCTCTTAACATCTCAGATACCGCTTGACTTACTGAAGCGGAAACCTCTTTATTTCCGAGTTTTGTTTTTGTCTGACCTTCAAATTGAGGCTCAGCAACTTTTACGGAAATTATGGCTGTAAGACCCTCTCTAAAATCATCACCAGAAATGTCAAATTTTAATTTGTCCAACATCCCTGAACTTTCAGAATATTTTTTTAGAGTATGAGTAAGTCCTCTTCTAAATCCACTAAGGTGTGTTCCACCTTCATGAGTATTGATATTATTTACATATGAGTGAAGATTTTCTGAATATGAGGTGTTGTAAACCATTGCTACTTCGACTGGAACACCGTTTTTTTCTCCTTCAAAAGCTATAACGTCTTTCATTATTGGCTCCCTAGTATCATCCAAGAATTTGATAAATTCTACAAGGCCATCTTTAGAATAAAATTCTTCATGGACATCATTACCATCTTTATCTTTATTTCTTTTGTCAGTGATTGTGATTGTAATTCCTTTATTCA
>CACLPI010000026.1 GCA_902608795.1 uncultured Bacteroidota bacterium | reverse complement strand
TAGCGATAAACTTGCCATGAAAGTTAATTTTGGATACTTAACCGGAACTGACTGGATAGCAAATAGTCAAGAAGATAAATTAAATAGAGCTGTTTTTGCAGGTGTATATAATCCTGACGGTATCAATATATATGGTGACGAAGTTCAAACAAACTTATATAGTGTAGCTCAGACTATGGTAGGATTAAATCTTTTACCAGCTGGTGCTGAAGCACTAGTTCCCTCAACTAATGTAAGTAGAACAGGGTATCTTGAAACTGATATGGCAGAACCTGATGCAACCAGTAAAAAAGCTGATTGGGGAGTTTACTACAGACCTATTGAAGATAGTAATCTTGAGATATCATATGTGGGAAAATGGGGTACTGGTAAAACTTTATACCAAGGTATCAACAGATACGCTATTAAGAATTTTACAATGAATCAACATAAACTAGAGGTTACTAATGACAACTGGTTTGCTAGAGCTTATGTTGTTGAAGATGATGCTGGAGATTCTTACGACATGACATTTGCTGCAATTAATGTAAACAGAAGATGGAAAGCAGATCTTAACTGGTTTGCTGAATATGTTGGTGCTATAGTAAATGGTCAATTAGCTGGAATGACAATTGATCAAGCTCATATTTTAGCTAGACAAACTGCTGATACAGGCAGATGGCTTCCAGGATCTGAAGAATTTGAATCAAATTTAGCTGAAGTAATTCAAGACCCAGATTTAACTACTGGTGCGAGATTTACAGATAACTCTAAATTCTATCACTTGGACTATAACTATAACTTTGGCCATATGTGGGACTGGGCTGAAGTTCAAGTAGGTGGTTCAGCAAGAAGATACTCATTAAACTCAGGCGGAACAATATTTACCGATGTTGATGGTCCAATCGAGTATCAAGAAACTGGTTTTTATTCACAAGCTGTAAAGAAAATGTTTGATGAAAGGTTGGTTGTTACCGCTGCTATGAGATATGATAAATCAGAATACTTTGATGGTCAATTTTCACCAAGAGCAGTTTTAAGTTACACTGCAGGTGAATACAAGAATCATAACTTTAGAGTTTCTTACCAAACTGGATTTAGAACTCCAACAACTCAAGATTTATTCATTGGGCTTGATGCTGGTCAGGCTAGACTAGTGGGTTCAGCTGAAGGAAATCCTGAAAGATATGTTAGAGACTATTCAGTTAGTTCTGCTGGTCAGGAACTTGGGATTCCAGCAACAGTAACACTTACTGGTGCCTCAGCTTATAACAATGCTTATGAAGCTAGTTCTGTACAAGCCTTTGCTGCTGCAGGTGATCCATCTTTGCTAAGAGTTGCTGAAGTTGATAATGTAAAACCTGAGCAAATGCAGTCAATGGAATTCGGATACAGAGGTAAGCTAACAAAGTCATTCACCATTGATGCGGCAGTATACAGAAATGATTTCCAAGATTTCATAAATACTCAAGTTGTTCTATCACCATTTTATGGTGAAGTTGGCGACGGTGGTTTATCTGTATTAGCTATGGCTAATCAGGATTTTGAGACATGGAGCTCTTACACAAACTCTCCTGCCGAAATATCTTCATGGGGAGTTTCAGTTGGAATGGCAACTAAGATTTTTGGAAGTTTTGATTTATCAGGTAGTTATACACACTCGAAATTAGAATTTGAGCAAGAATTATATCCAGACTTTAGAACAAACTGGAATACTCCCGAGCACAAGTTTAAAGCTCAATTTGGAAATACCAGATTGTTTGACAACGTAGGGTTTAATGTTGCTTGGAGATATTGGAGTGAATATTTATGGCAAGCATCTTTTGGTGATGGAATTGTTCCAGAAACTCATGTTATTGATGCTCAGATTAATTTCACTCTACCTAAGTGGAAGTCGGTTGTAAAAATCGGTGCAACTAATCTAGGTGGTGATGAGTACTTTACTGCATTCGGTTCTGGATTCATAGGAACTCAGTATTATATTTCATGGACTGCTAATAACTTTTAAAAATTAAATTTATATCATTATGAAAATTAAATATTTATTACTATCTGTTTTTATGTTAGTTCTTTGGAGCTGTGAAACAGATATTGAAGATCCAAACGCTAATGTAGCTACCCCTGCGGTAGAAATAACATCAGGTGATGCTGACTTTAGCACATATGTTGCTATGGGAGAAAGTATAACAGCTGGCTTTTCAGATAATTCACTTTTTGCTGCCGCTCAAATGAATTCATATCCGAATATCATGGCTGGAGTTATGTCAATGGCAGGTGGTGGAGAATTCACACAGCCATATGTAAATGATAATGTCGGCGGAATTAATGTCAGTGGTCAACAATTTTGGGGTCCAAGGTTCTTTTTTAATGGAGCTGGACCTGCACAGGCATCTGGGTCTCCGTCAACTGAAGCTACTAATGTTGTGCCCGGTCCATATAATAATATGGCCATGCCACTTGCAAATGCAATCTCATTTGTAGCGCCTGGAGTTGGAAGTATGGAAGGATTAATGGCAGGTGCTGCAAATCCTTGGTATGTAAGAACTGCATCCAGTAATGATGCTACAATGATCGGCGATGTATTAATGCAACAACCTACATTTGTTACTCTGGTTCCAGGGCATGATTTTGCAAATTATGGCTTATTTGGTGCCAGTGGTTTACCTTTTGGTCCACTTGAACTTGATGGCCCAACTGGAATGTTAGCTGGGGTAGTTGGAACAATACAAGCACTGAGTGCGACCGTACCAAATGGTGTAATAACAACATTACCAGATCCAACAAATACTGCAACTTTTAATACTGTTCCTTATAATTCAATTCCTCTTACAGCGGAGCTTGCAGCTCAACTTAATACTGCTTTAGCACCGCCATACAATGGAGGATTAGCAGGTGCGCAGGCAGCTGGTTTAATTAGTGCTGAAGAGGTTGCACTTAGAACTTTGGTAGCTGTTGCAGGAAACAATCCAGTATTGATTGAAGATGAAGATTTAACTGATCTAAGCGCATTAGGACTTCCTAGTATTAGATTAGCAAATGCTAATGACAAGATTAGTGTTTTTGCTTTACAATCTTTAGGCTCAGTACCTGACCCAACAAATCCCCTCGGGATTTTTGGGGTAACAATACCCGCGCCTGACTTTGTTGTCTTAACTGCTAATGAAATTGCCGAAATTCAAACTAAAGTTGCTGCAGGAAATGCAGCTATAGCTGCTTCTATCCCAAGTGGTTGGGCGTTATTTGATTTAGCTGGTCTTTATGACGAAATAGTAACTACCGGAGTTAGTGAAGATGATTTTAATATGACAGGAGATCTAATTTTTGGTGGATTTTTTGGACTTGATGGATATAATCCAACCTCAAGAGGTAGTGCTTTAATTGCTAAGAGAATGCTTGAAGCAATTGATGCTACATGGGGATCGAATCTTTCCGAAGTAGAATTAAATATCGGAGATTATCCGACTAATTATCCTGATGGAATATAATCTTTAGAAAAACAAACTAAAACAAAAAAAGTCTAGAATATTTCTAGACTTTTTTTTTGTTTAAAATAATTGATTAATTGTTATAAAATCTATTGAATATATTTTATAAAAAATCTATATTTGCCACTTAAATAATCACGTTTAACAAAAGCCATATTCACAAAAATGATATCAGGAAAAATAGCCCAAATTGTAGGTCCAGTAATTGATGTAGAATTTGATTCGAAATCAGGATTACCGAAAATTTATGACTCATTAGAAATTGAAAAAGAAGACGGAACAAAACTTGTTCTTGAAGTTCAGTCCCATATCGGAGAAAATATGGTAAGAACCATTGCAATGGATTCCTCAGATGGTCTCAGCCGAGGAGCTGAAGTAAAAGCAACTGAAAATCCTATACAGATGCCAATTGGTGAAGAAATTAATGGCAGACTTTTTAATGTTATAGGGAACTCTATTGATGGTATTGGTGATTTGCCGAAATCTGGTGAGAATGGGCTTCCAATTCATAGAGAATCACCAAAATTTGAAGATTTATCAACTTCAACAGAAGTCCTTTTCACAGGAATTAAAGTTATTGATTTAATTGAGCCCTATGCAAAAGGTGGTAAGATAGGTTTATTTGGTGGAGCTGGTGTTGGTAAAACAGTATTAATTCAGGAATTAATTAATAATATTGCTAAAGGACATGGTGGTCTTTCTGTGTTTGCTGGAGTTGGTGAAAGAACGAGAGAGGGAAATGACCTATTAAGAGAGATGCTTGAGTCCGGCATTATTAATTACGGTGATGAATTTATGAAAAGTATGGAAAAAGGTGGATGGGATCTTAGCAAGGTTGATAAAGAAGCTTTAAAAGATTCAAAGGCAACATTTGTCTTTGGACAAATGAATGAGCCTCCGGGAGCAAGAGCAAGAGTTGCCCTTTCTGGTTTAACAGTAGCTGAATATTTTAGAGATGGAGCTAGTGACGGTCAAGGGAAAGATGTTCTTTTCTTTGTTGATAACATATTTAGATTTACACAAGCTGGTTCTGAAGTATCTGCTCTACTTGGTAGAATGCCTTCAGCAGTTGGGTATCAACCAACACTTGCAACTGAAATGGGTGCGATGCAAGAAAGAATTACCTCAACAAAAAATGGCTCAATTACATCTGTTCAAGCAGTATATGTACCTGCAGATGATTTAACGGATCCTGCCCCTGCAACAACTTTTGCTCACTTAGACGCAACAACTGTGCTTTCAAGAAAAATTGCTGAGCTAGGTATATATCCTGCTGTTGATCCACTTGACTCAACATCAAGAATTTTAACCGCAGAAATTCTGGGAGATGATCATTATAATTGTGCTCAAAGAGTTAAAGAGTTATTACAACGATATAAAGAATTACAAGATATTATTGCTATTCTTGGTATGGAAGAATTATCCGAGGAAGATAAGCAAGCGGTTGGTCGAGCGAGAAGA
Organism: uncultured Bacteroidota bacterium; assembly: GCA_902608795.1. Taxonomy (GTDB): domain Bacteria; phylum Bacteroidota; class Bacteroidia; order Flavobacteriales; family Flavobacteriaceae; genus MED-G13. The sequence continues at coordinate 7,213 of CACLPI010000026.1, read as the reverse complement.
GTTCAAAGATTCTTATCACAACCTTTCCATGTAGCTGAACAGTTTACAGGGATTCCTGGTGTATTAGTTGATATTAAAGATACAATCAAAGGCTTTAATATGATTATGGATGGAGAACTTGATCATTTACCAGAAGCTGCTTTCAACCTTAAAGGTACAATTGAAGAAGCAATCGAAGCTGGAGAAAAAATGCTTGCTGAAGTATAAACTTTCTATAAATGATTTTAGAAATAATTTCCCCAGAAAAAATAATCTTTACCGGCGAAGTAGAGTCGGTTGCAGTTCCAGGAGTTAATGGTGAATTTGAAATGTTAAATAATCACGCAGCAATTGTATCGAACTTAAAAAAAGGTAGAATAAAAGTTTACGGCAATATTACTCTTGATGATACACAAAAAGAAATTTTTGAAAAGGGTGATAGAGGTTATCATTTAGACATAAACTCAGGAACAGTTGAAATGAAAAACAACAAGATAACTGCATTAGTGGAATAAAAAATCCTATAACTTCTTAATTACGTTTGTAACAATTCCCCAGACGATTAGCTGATCATTGTCTTTAACCTCAATTGGCTTATAAGTAGAGTTTTCAGGCTTTAACCAAATTTTGTTTCTTTTCACGATAAGTCTTTTTACTGTAAACTCACCCTCTATAAAGCAAACTGCAATTTTATTATTGCTTGGCTCTATACTTCTGTCAATTACAATTAAATCTCCATCCTCTAAACCTGCATTAATCATTGACTCACCTGAAACTCTAGCAAAAAAAGTAGCTTCTTTATTTTTGATTAGCTCTTGATCAAGACTTATTCTTTCCTGCTTAAAATCTCCTGCAGGTGAAGGAAATCCTGCTGATATTCCAGCATTGATTAGAAGTGCATCAAGATTAGTATTCTTGCTAGGTGTAAAAAAATTTAATTTATTTTTATTTTTCATTTAATCTTAATAACATCATCCATTCTGGTTGTATAACAAGGCGATAAAAATTCCTGCTTCATCTTCCACTTTCTTTTTAAGTCTTGATTAGCTAACTTAATTTTCTCACCGTATTTAGAATTAATATAATCCATTGTCTTCATCAAAGACTTGTGTCTATAATCTTCATTTTCAAAAATACCAAGTTGATAGCTATTATTAGGAACAAGACTAGTAACAATTACACCAGCTTTTTTATAATATATTTTATCTTGAAACATATTTTCAACTGCTTTTAGGGCATAGTTATTTAAAACAAATGAAGAGTTTGTTGGATATGGTAATGTTACAACCCTGGAACAAGAATGTTGTTTTAAATCTTTTCTAAAATAATTGCTTCTTATAAATACAATCATAATATTGCAAAGAGAATTCTGTCCTCTTAACTTTTCAGCACAGGAAAGTGAAAAAGTTGAAACCCTTTCTTTCAGTTTACTTAAATCCGAAATGGGTTTTTCAAAAGACCTGGTAGTAGCTATAGACTTCTTAATCTTCAAAGAATCTAAATCTAAATTTGATATACCTTTTAATTCTTGTTGAATCTTTAATTCAACAATTGATAAATTTGATTTCACCCATTGTTCAGGTAAATTAACAAAATCTGATGCATTTTTACATCCGATATTTTGAAGGCGTTTAGATAATCTTCTACCTATTCCCCATATACCATTCAAAGGAAAATAGTTTAATGCTTTAGATCTTTTATAATCCGTATCTAAAATATATACATCTTTCGTCTGAGACGGAAATTTTCTTGCAATTTTATTAGAAATCTTTGCCAATGACTTTGTAGGAGCAATCCCTACAGAAGTTGGTATTCCGGTCCATTTCAAAATCGTATCTCTCATTTTTGAAGCATAACTAAAAAGATCATAATTTTCATATCCTTCAAATTTTAAAAACGCCTCATCAATACTGTATATTTCAGTATCTGGGATAAACTTTGAAATTGTTGTCATTACACGATGGCTCATATCAGCATATAAAGGATAGTTGGATGATAAGACAACTATATTATGCTGATTAATAATTGATTTATATTTGAAAATAGGGGCTCCCATCGGTATACCTAATTTCTTAGCCTCATCACTTCTAGAAATAGCACATCCATCATTATTAGATAAAACAACCACAGGCTTACCGTTTAAACTTGGGTTAAATACTCTTTCACAAGAGACATAAAAATTATTACAATCAATTAAAGCAAACATGATATAAATATAGGTTTTTAAAGATTTAAAAAATACAATATTTCAGAACTTATTTAACAAAAATATAATTTGATAAGTATAGGTAAATAAGTACTTTTAAAGAATCAATTTTTGATTAAAAAATCATGAAAAAAACACTCTTTGTTATACTAATTTTTCAGTCAATTACATCATACGTAAATGCACAAGAGAACAAAAAAGAAATAGAACTTGATCAAGTAGAATTAATGTCCGGTCCAAGGATAGGGTTGGATAAAGCAGATAATTCAATTAGTATATTGACAATATCAAATGAAGAGATTAAACAAAGTACAGCAACAAATGTTAGTGAATTATTACAACAAGTAGCCGGACTAGACATAAGAAGAAGAGGTGCTGAAGGAATACAAGCAGATCTCTATATAAGAGGTGGATCTTTCGACCAGACATTATTATTAATCGACGGCATAAAGGTTGAGGATCCTCAAACTGGCCATCACACAATGAATATGACAATACCGTTAAAGGTGATAGAAAAAATAGAAATAATCAAAGGCTCAGCAAGTAGAATATACGGACAAAATGCATTTACAGGGGCTGTAAATATTATTACGAAAAAGGAAATTAAAAATGATATCTCAATAGAACTTAGCAATGGATCATTTAATCAAAAAAGAGGAGGCTTCACAATACAAAAAGAACTTAAAAGTTCAGAAATTTTATTTAATTACAGCAGAAAAGAGTCTGAAGGATATAGATATAATACTGACTATGAAAATGATGAGTTTTTTATTAAAAGCAATTTTAAAATAAAAAATCAAAAAATATCGACTATTGGAGCATTTAATGAAAGGAAGTTTGGGGCAAATGGTTTCTATGCAAGTCCAGCTGCTATTGATCAATATGAAGAAACTCAAGCAAGTCTAATTGGGTTTAGTACAACATACAGAAATAATGGTTTAATATTAAAACCAAAACTTTATTGGAAAAGAAATCAAGACATGTATATATACTTAAGACACGACCCCTCTGTTTATAGAAACTTACACATTTCTAATAAAGTGGGTGTTGAGATTAATGCCTCAACTTCTAACTTGTTGGGAAATATAGGGTTAGGACTTGATTTATCAAAAGTATTTCTTGAAAGCAATAACCTCGGAGAAAGAAAAAGAACTATGCTAAATATGTTTGTTGAGCAACAAGTGAAACTTAATAATGATAAAATTGATTTAACTCCAGGGGTTGCAATAACTTATTTTTCAGATGTATCAACCAAACTAAACTATCAGAATAATTTTTTTAATAATTTATTTTTCTACCCAGGTATAGATTTGGGATATAGGCTAGATAATACCCTAAAATTATACACAAATATTGGTTTTACTTATAGAATACCAACTTATACAGATTTATATTATACAAGCCCTACCACTCTCGGTAATGAAAATTTAAAACTTGAAAAAGCACTTACTAAAGAAATTGGACTAAAATATTTAAAAGACGATTTCAATTTTAATTTTTCTTTATACCAAAGGAGTGCATCAGACATAATCGACTATGTTAGAAATAATGAAACAGAACCTTGGCAAGCCAGTAATATAAGAGAAATAAATAGCAGTGGTTTTGAATTAAATATAGGGTATAAATTCTATTTAGGTTCTTTTAGAATGCAAACTATAAATATTGGTTATAGTAATATTGACGATGAACTTTTGGAAACAGATTTTACTTTTTCGAGATATGCATTAAACTCATTGAGAAATCAAATCACAGGAACATATTCATTTGAAATAAATGATAAAATTTATTCGACAGTTGCCTACAAAAATGCTGAAAGATCAAACGGGGAAAAGTACACAGTTATAGATTTTAGAACTTCATATAAATTAGATAAATTTACTTTATCAGTTATATTAAATAATATCTTAGACACAGAATATTCAGAAACAAATCTAGTCCCAATGCCCGGGTTTAATTCTTTAATTGAAATTAACTATTCTATTAATTGATATCCTTTAATTTTTGATAAATAAGATTATTTTCCCAGCCTCTGTAAGTAAAATAATTTATAAATGATCTTTTCTTTTGATCCTTTGTTCCTTTTAAAAATTTAATTTTGTTTGTTGAAAATTCGTTAAAATATTGAATATACTCCTCATCTTTAATTTTATTAATATTATCATCGATTATATTAATATCAAGTCCCTTTAATCTTAATTCATACTTTAATTTAATCCTTCCCCATTTTTTTATTCTTAATTTTCCCTGAATAAACATCTTTGCATATCTATCCTCATTTAAATAATCATTATCAATTAATGATTTAAGTATTTTGTCTACTGTTTTGTTTGTGGCCTTTAGAGAGGATAATTTATTTCTAACCTCCCAAATGCATCTTTCTTGATAATTACAGTAAGATTGAATCTTTTCAAGGATATATTTTTCATCTTCATTGAAATTAATAGTCATAATTTACAGAAAAGATAAAGTTTAGGCCAGGAGCAGAAATACCTGAAGAATAGGGTCTGTATAGTTTATTTGTTATATTTTCGACAGTAAAATTTAGATTTAATTTTTCAGAAAAAGAGAATTGAGACCTCAAATTGAGGGTAAGCCATGATGGTGAATATGGATTGCCATTCTCATCTGATGCATAAATATATGGCTTACCTCTTTCAGACTGTGCTAGGTTGCTAAAGGATATTTCTGAATTATAATTCAGAAATAAGTCTATGGTTATATTTTCATTGTTATAAATCAAATGTAAATTGCCATAGTTTGGTGGAATATGTCTTACAGGCATTGCAAGGGGCAGCTCATCTAACTCATGACCAGTAATTAAGTTATGCTGAGATTTAATACGAAAGTCTTTGTTTAAAAGCATATTAAGCCCAAATTCGACTCCATAAATCAAAGACTTTGAACCATTTTGAATTGCCTGTATTTGAGATAACTCCCCATCATAAATAATTTCAGAAATACCATTACTTAAGGCGAAATCGTCTCGCAATAAAGAATTATATAGATATGTGATATATGTTGAAATATCTAATTCAATATTATTCTTTGTTCTGAAATATCCCCCAAATTCAATTCCTAAAGATTTTTCCGGTTTTAAATTTGGATTTGGAACAACCACGTTGCCGGGTTCAGAATCAAAAACCTTGGCAAGATCGTCTATATTTGGAGATCGAAAAGCTGTATTAATATTAAACTTCCAATTATTATATTTATTTCTAACCCAGCTTAATCCAATTCCACCAACAAACGCACCATTTTCTAGTTTTGTATTTTCAAACGGAAAATCATAATATAGGTTATTTTGTGATAAATCAGTTTCTAGTGTGATTGAGCTGTATCTAACGCCACTTTGGAAAAAAACGTCGTCTATTATTTTATTTTTATAATTAACATAAAGTCCAAAAGAGTTTAATGACGAATTATTAGGATATCTTGTTGAAATTGGTAATGATGTAGAATCGTTAATATTAAAACTTGTAGCAAATGATCCGACATTATTATTAATCAATTCTATGCCATATGTGATGTCGGAGCTTGGTGAAATCTTTTTAAAAAAATCGAGATTAAAAGAAAATATATCTAATTGCTCTTCTCTTGAATTTAAATAGATTTCGTTAAACTTTCTGCTGTTTCTACTCTCAGAAAATTTCTGAAATGCAACTCCAAATTTTAATTTGTCATATATCTTTTTTGATTTAGGATTAAAGTTTACTTGACTATTTATTAGCAGCCACTCTTGTGGGCCATAATACCATTCTGAATAATAAAGTCCTTGACCCTCTCCGATAATAATTTGATTTTCATCATTTCTGATTAATCTGTCGTATCTTGGTATATTACTACTTTTTGAAAAATGAATCCCTAAATCAATATTTAAATTTTCTATCGGCTTATAAAAAAATTTTTGCATAAAATTTACTTGATCATAAGCTGTATTTCTTTGAACTCTTGAATTAGAGTTTTGAATTAAGATATCCTCACCTGCATCATTTACACCAACGTAATTTGGCCTTAGATATTCTGATGGCCCATTTTCACCCATGGTTAAATTTCCAAACTGAGATTTTGAAAAACTTGATAAAAAAGCAACTTTTTGAAGTCCGTAATTAAAATCAAAGTGATACATTTTTTCAATAGATGCAGAAGAATATCTTGAACGCAGATTAAGTTGTATTTTTGGGTCAGAATTATCTGATAGATTAGCCTTTTTTGTATAAAAATTCATTACTCCCCCAATAGCATCACTACCGTATAAGACTGATGCAGATCCCATTATCACTTCTGTATTTTCTATATTCAAAGGAGAAATTGAAATAATATTATGTATATTTCCTCCTCTATAAATTGCATTATTTAGTCTAACACCATCAACCGATAACACCAATCTATTGGTTGAAAGACCTCTGATTATTGGGCTTCCTCCACCTAATTGACTTTTTTGAATAAACACATAACCGCCTCTATCCAATAAATCTGCACTTGTCATTGGATTTGTGAATTCGATAGTAGACTTATTTATTTGTGTAACCTTTTTAGGCACCTCTCTAAATTTTTGTGAAAATTTTGATGCTGAGATCACTACCTCATCCAATAACTCATTATCATATAATAATGTAATAGTCTGATCAAGATTAGATTTAATAAAATTAAATTTCTCAAATCCGTATTGAATAATATTTATTGTATCTCCAACCGTGAAATTATCCAAACTTGCTATGCCATTTTTATCTGTGGTTATATAGTCGTTTAAATTACTAAAAACTGAAGCGCCTATAATTGGCTTTCTGTTCTCGTCAATGACAACTAGAGATTGGGAAAAAACAGAAAATGAAAAAAAAAATAAGAAATAAAATTTGTTCACTATTAAAATAATTTTCTCAGAACCTCTAGTGACTTAATAGAGGTAAAATTTTCATTATGTAGTCTATAATACAAAATAATATTATCAAGTAATTTTTTTCTTTGCATTGGTGTAAAGGTTAGTGCTTTTGAATCATCAAAATTTATGCCTAAAATCTTATTGAAGCA
>CACLPI010000025.1 GCA_902608795.1 uncultured Bacteroidota bacterium | reverse complement strand
TAATTAATTTATTTGAAACAAATTTTAAAACTGCAGGGTTTGGAGTGCTTTCAGTATAAATTGAAATGGGTTTACTTTTATTTTTTTCAGCTTCACTGATAACCTTTCTGTCGCTGTTTAGATAATTTTCTATTAATTTTCTTACTTCTTCTTCTACTTCATCCCATTCAACTATATTAAATCTCTCAACAGAGATAAATGAAGAGGTGATATACACTTTTTTGACAAAAGGCAAATAAAATAATTCCTGAGCTAGTTTAGAATTTTTTGCATCATCAATATTATTATATTCAAAACTTAAATGATTCGTAATAAACTCATTAACTTCAAACTTATTTATAAACTTATTCTGGGTTCTCTCGATTTTAACAATATATTTCATGTTTATAAAGTATTTCAGCAAAAATAGTAAATAAGAGCCTTTACTAAAATAATTCATAAGATATGTCTATTAAAATTTATATATTTGGGTACTTTACAGTATTTGACAAATGCCGTGAATCTCTTAAAAAAGTTGTTCTAAATGAGGATAAAATATATAATTTCTTTAATCACAATTTTTATAGTTTTTAATAATAAATCCTTATCACAAGAAGGACTACCTATATACTCAGACTATTTGACAGATAATTACTATTTACTATATCCTTCAATGGCAGGTGTTTCAAACTGTACAAAAATAAGATTTACGGGCAGAAAACAATGGATGAATCAAAGTGAAGCTCCAAATTTGCAAACAGTTAGTATAAACGGAAGGATTGGAGATAGCCCATCTGCAATTGGTGCAATAGCTTTTAATGATAGCAATGGTTATCACTCGCAAACAGGTGCATATTTTACTTATGGTCATCACTTAATGTTTTCTAGAAGTGATCTTGATTTAAACATGTTATCTTTTGGATTAAGTGCGGGCTTAATTCAACATAAACTAGATGAGTCTGCATTTATGTTAGGTGGATTTGATCCGCTGATTTCCGGATTTGAGCAAAGTGCTACAGATTTTAACATAGATTTTGGTTTCTCATATCATTATTTAGATTTTTATGCGCATGCCTCAATTAAGAATTTATTGAATAATGACGGAATAAATTTAATGAACAAGGTTTAAGCTATAATAACTTAAGAACCTATCTATTTTCAAGCGGGTATTTATTTTCTGACAACTCAGAAAATTGGAATTTTGAGCCTTCATTATTATTTGCCCACAAAGATTCAACAAAAGAAACATTTTTAGACATAAATTTTAAAATTTACAGAGAAACTGATTTTGGTAGAATTTATACCGGAATTTCAAACAGAAACATTTTGATGGAGCAGAATATCTAAGTAATCAATCTGAAGTTAAAGACCAGAATCTAAGCTATATGACAGCCCTTTTCGGATTAGAGTTTAACGGTTTTATTTTTGCATATACTTATTCATATCAGTCAAACTCAGTTGTTTTTGATAATGGAGGATACCACCAGCTAACACTTGGTTTTAATTTTGGTTGTCGTAAACAAAGATATGATTGTGATTGTCCATGGATTAAATAATCTAAAAAATTAGATATTTTGTTTCGTATTCTTTATTCGTAATTGTCTTAGATAGTTTATCACCATTATAAAATATTTTTACATACCTTCTGTTTTTTGAATTATTAAAAATTTTGTTTATTATAAGTTTATTCAAAACATGTTTATTGATCGCCTCTATATTATCAATAATATTAATTCCTTTGGGAAGAATTTCTTCAATAATATCTTTTATGTGATTATAATGGGTGCATCCTAAAAGAAGGCAATCAATATTTTTTATCAATCATAGGGGTTAAATAAGATTTTAAAATTTTATGAATTTTTATTTTGGATTCAAAACTCTTTTCGATAATATTAACAAGTTTATATCCGATTTGTTCATGAATATTTATATCATCAATTTTATATTTATTCAAGGTTTCAAAAAAATAATTTACTACCTAGTGTTTTTTTTGTTGCCAATACACCTATTTGTTTTGTTTTTGTGTAATTAATGGCAGGTTTTAATGCTGGTTCTATACCAATTATTGGAATTGAGATTGATTTTCTTAGTTTTTGAATTGAATTAGTAGTAGAAGTATTACATGCTATAAGAATAATTTTACAATTTAAACTGATTAATTTTTCACAATTCTTTAAACTTAGAGAAAATATCTCTTTTTTGGATTTACCACCGTAGGGAAAATTTTTATTATCCGCTAGATATATAAAATTTTCATTGGGTAATATTTCTTTTAATTTATTTAAAATTGAAAGACCACCAATACCCGAGTCGAATATCCCAATAGGGTTCACCATAAAATTAAAAAAAAAGCTGTCGATTTAAGACAGCTTTTAAGATTTAAAGTTTTTATTTTCAGAAACCAAGTTCTTTTTTAACTTGGTTCATTAAGTCGCTTCCATTTGCAACAATAACTCCTTGTCCTTGCGTTGAATCCAAAACATAATCAAATCCTAGATCTGTTGCAACTTTATTAATTGCAGCTTGAGCTTTTTCTGTAATGGGTTTTAAAAGGTCAAATTCTTTTTTTTGTAATTCTTGCTGTGCTTGTGCTTGATATTGTCTAATGCTTTGCTCCATTCCTTGGACTTCTTGAAGCCTTTTGGCATTTTCTTCATCAGTTTGAGTTGCTGCCTCGCTGTCATATTGCTTAACCTTACTTTGAAGTTCAGATGCCATAGTTTGGATATCTGTTTCATAGGTTTTGGCAAGTTTTTCAAGTTCATTTTTTGCATCATTCATTTCTGGCATTGAAGCTACAAGTTCTGTTGTATTTATATGTGCAATTTTAGTTTGTGTATATCCAGAAAAGCAAACCGCAAACAATATTATAACTATTAATATTTTCAATTTTTTCATGGTAATTAATTTTTTAAGTGAGACAAAGGTACTAATCTTTTATTTCTCTTTTTATACTATTTTTTTGTTTTCTTTTTTCTAGCAATTCTTTCACCGACAATCTTTTTGTATTAACATTCGAATTATTTTCCTGCATATCACCCTTATTTTCTTTTTCATCAATAATAATTTCACTTATCAAGTCCTCATTTTCTGCTTCTCTTATATCCTTTTTATTATCAAGTTTTCTTCTGTTGTTGGCTCTTGAAATAATTCTAATTATTTGATCACTAATGTCGTGTCTTTTATCTGAGTATAACATCACAATATCTGCTGATTTGTCAAAAATAAAATCATAACCTTTGTTTTTTGCAATTTCTTTAATTGCATTAAATATCTGATCCTGTATTGGTTGAATTAATTGTTTTTTTTGTAGTATGTAGTCACCATCTGGGCCAAATCGTTTTTTCTGATAATTTCTCAATTCAATCATTTCAAAACTTATTTCTTCCTCAATTTCATCAATCATTTCCTTTGTTAATAATATTCTTTCAGAATTCAAATTCTCTTTTTTCTTGATTATGTCATTATTTTTATCTTCAATTACCTCTTCCCATTCCTGTGATTTTTCTTCCAGTCTTATAGATATCTCATTAAATTCACTCAAATTTTCTAAGATATATTCTGTGTCAATATAGCCAATTTTGATTCCTCTTTGTGAAAAGCTATAGATTGATATAAAAAGAAATAATAAAAGTGTAGCTATTTTATTCATACTAATAAATTATTATAACGATTTAGTTGGTTGATTATTGTTTAAAAGTTTTGACCAAAAATAAAATGCGTTTCCCATCCGTGTTTATTTGATTGACCAGGAACTGAATCAAATCCATGACCAAAATCAATTCCAAGTAAACCAAACTGTGGCATAAACAATCTTACCCCTATTCCTGCTGACCTTTTAAGTAAAAACGGGTCAAAATCTCTAAAACTATTAAACGATGACCCACCCTCAACAAATGTCAGTGCAAATATTTTTGCTTGTTCACCAAGACTTATTGGGTATCTTAATTCTAGAGAATATTTATTATATATTGATCCCCCATCCTGCGCTGATAGTGACTGATTTGGATATCCTCTTAATGGAATATTCTCTCTACCGTCAAGATTATACATTCCCATTCCATCTCCTCCAAGGAAAAATCTTTCAAAAGGTATAACCCCTCTATCATTATTATATGCTCCCAGAAAACCAAATTCAAATGCCGGTCGTAAAACAAGTTTTTTGGTCAAAGCAGTAAACCATTCTCCTTTGAATTTGATTTTATAAAATTCAAGCCACTTATATCTTTCTTGATCTATTTCAGCTATTCTGTCACCAGCCGATGTATTAGAAGGATCAACTCCTAGCTCATCAACTAAATTATCTCTCTCTTCCTTCAATGCTTTGTAATCAGTATCATTAAATGCTGAGTAAGGTAAGGTAAGTTTTGCAGAGAGAGTAAAGTTTGAACCACCTGTCGGATAAATTGGATCAGTGTATGTGTTATTTCTACTTAGTGCAACTGTGTAAGATAAATTATTGGATGATCCATTGCCAAAAGTAAAAAGACCCGTGTTATATTCGTTGAGATCATAATATTGAAATCCAATGAATTGAGATAAAGTAAAATAATCATCCGGAAAAGTTAGCCTTTTAGCTAAACCTACAGAAAGTCCAGAAATATTGAAATATCTTGATTTATCTGCGGTATAGTTGTAAGGGTTAAACATAAACTGTTTTGTTTGAGACAATTGAATAGAAAATTGTACTGGTCTCTTTCCACCAAGCCAAGGTTCTGTAAAATTGAAGCTATTAACAGTGTAAAACCTACTGGCTTGTAGCCTAAGAGCTAATCTTTGCCCATCACCCATAGGAATAGGAGTATAAGCTTCTTTTTTGAAAATATCTTTAATAGAAAAATTATTAAATGATAATCCAATTGTTCCTATAAACCCTCCACCACCATAACCACCTTGAAGTTCAATTTGACTGGACCCAGTTTCAACCAGCGTGTACTCAAGATCAACCGTTCCATCATTAGGATTAATGTTTTTGAAATCAGGTGAAATTAATTGAGGATCAAAAAACCCTAATTGTCCCAATTCCCTTAGTGATCTAAAAACGTTTGCTTTACTGTAAAGTTGACCAGGTCTTGTCCTTATTTCCCTGTAAATAACATGATCATTAGTTTTATTATTACCAACTACAGTTATTTTATTGAAATAGGCTGGTTTACCTTCATTAATTCTAATTTCTAAATCAATTACATTTCCATCTGCATTTACCTCAACAGGGGTGATGGATGAAAAGAGATATCCATTATTTTGATATAAATTACTTAGATCATCAGCATCGGGATTAGACCTGTCTGAGATTCTTTTTTCTAATTCCACTCCATTATAAGTGTCTCCTTCTTTAATTTTTAATATTTGATTTAGTTGTTTGTCAGTGTAAATACTATTTCCTAAATAGTCAATTTTACCAAATCTATACTTGGATCCTTCTATTATTGATATTGCTACATCAATTTCTTTATCATCATTGTTTAATATTGTGTCTGAAATTATTCTTGCATCTCTGAAACCATTTTCTTTATATTTATCTACCAGGCTAGAAAGATCTTCATTAAAATCGTCTGGAACATACTTTGACCTCTTAAAAATTCTGTAGAATTTTCTTTTTTTGGTGTTTTTCATAGCTTTTTCAAGAGTTTTCGTCTTGAGCTCACTAATTCCGTTAAATTTAATTTCGTTTATCTTGATTTTATTACCCTTTACAATATCTAATGTCATTTTAACTTTAGATTTTTTTGAGGAGTCCACAACCTCTTCGGTTTTTATGATAACTTTTGCATTAAGAAATCCCTTCTTTCTGTATTTATTTTCTAAATAATTTTTTGTGGTAGTAATTAAGTTTTCGGTTACCTTTACTCCACTTTGAAGTTTATTTTCTTTTATTATTTCTTCAATTTTTCTTTTTTTAACACCTGTTACTGTCAAATCTGTTAATTCGGGCAGATCATATAATTCTATTTCAAGGTCAATTATACCATCCTCAACCCTAGCCTTATAAACATCTACAGAACTAAATAGGTTAGAGCCCCACAGTTTTTTTATAGCATTACTCAATTTCTCTCCTGGAATACTTATGGCATCGCCCTCTCTTAGTCCGGAAAAAGTAACTATAGTAATCGGACTAAATGATGTATTTCCTGTAACTTCAATTTTACCTATATTATATCTTTCTACATTATTTTGAGAAAATATTAAATTTGAAAACATAACCATTAAGAAACAAATAATCATATGGCTAAATAAGATTTTTGCTCTGGGGCTATTTAATTTGATCACTTGTTTTTCCAAATCTTCTTTCTCTATTTTGATAGCTAATTAAAGCTTTATGAATATCTTTTTTTCTAAAATCTGGCCAGAGTTTTTTTGTAAAATAAAGCTCTGAATATGCAATTTGCCATAGCAAGAAATTACTAATTCTTTTTTCACCACTAGTTCGTATTAACAAGTCTACATCTGGCAAATTATAGGTGTAAAGATGGTTATTTATTACGGATTCGTCAATATTTTTTGAAGAAATTATATTATTTTTAACTTTATCGGATATTTTCTTCACAACATCGATTATTTCTTTTCTTCCTCCATAACTCAATGCTAATGTTAAAGTTAATTTTGAATTCAACTTTGTTTCTTTTTTTACTTTTTTCAAATATTCAATGATTTTCTTTGGTAGTCTTTCAAGATTTCCTATTGTTTCAAATTTGATATTATTCTTATTCAAATTTTTGATTTCATCCCTAAGGGATAAAAATAAAAGTTGCATTAAAAAATCTATTTCAATTTTAGGTCTATTCCAATTTTCAGTTGAAAAAGCATATAAAGTCAAATTTTTTATTCCTAGTTCAATACAAGATTCAACAATACTTTTTACTGATTTTTTACCTTCAATATGGCCCTGTTCCCTTCTTAATCCCCTTTTTTTTGCCCATCTACCGTTACCATCCATAATTATTGCCAAGTGCTCAGGGATGTTGTCTTTATCTAATTTATTTATTTTCATTTTCCAATATTACAATAACATGGATTTTGACCAAAAGTATAAGTTAATCCAAAGTTAGAAAACATATACCAATCTTTATTATTGATATTACCAAAATTATAGTTTTCATCAGGGTTTAGACTTCCGTCAATTTCATCTGTAAATGAATACCTTGCACCAATTTCAACAGAGAGAATTATATTTCTGTACAACCGCTGCTTGAATCCAACTATCATTGGTAATCCAAGTGTCTTTTTCATTTCATTTTCTTCCACAAGCTGATTATTTTCTAAAACTTGTTTCCTAAATGATGTGTAAAAGAGTCCTGTGTATATGTAAGGAGTAAATAGTGTATTTAAATCGTGAAGATCAAAATCAAAGAAATTAAACTCCATTCCTAATGAAAATTCATTTATTGGCGTCTCAAAATTGTAGCCTCTTTCTATTCTTCTAGGATCGGCTGATTCAAGATCATCGGCAGATAATTTAGATCTGATAAAAGAAAGTCTATATGCATGTCTCGGACTTCTGTTCCATTTGATAACTCCACCATAACCATTATTAACAGGATTTATGAAGGTGGTATTGCCAACATCTCCAATAAAATTTGTTTTCCCATTTAGTATTCCAACTTCATATAATTGAGAATATGAGTTTATTGTAAATAAAAAAAGGAGTGTAACTATATGTTTTTTTAAACTAGTCAAGAAATTTGTTTTAAATATAAACTTCGATCTGATAAAATTATTGTTCAGTTCTTTTGTCTTTACCCCACATCAATTTTTCCCTCAAGGTATTTATATAGCTATCCTTTTCAAATTCTACCATTTTTAAAACATATGGGGCTTTTGAAATATTTAGTTTTGAATCTATACTTACAGAGAATATTTTTGAGTCAGCTGAAACAAAGTATTCACTTTCTCTTCCGTTAATTGAAATTTCAATTTTCTTTTTATCAGAGATAACTAATGGTCTGGCGTTTAGGTTGTGTGGAGCTATAGGCGTTAAAACAAAATTTTTGCTATCAGGCATTATTATTGGCCCACCACAACTTAAAGAATATCCAGTTGATCCAGTTGGAGTTGATATTATTAAACCATCAGCCCAGTAAGTGTTTAGATATTGATTGTCTAGTTTTGTGTCAATTGTAATTAGTGATGTTGTATTTTTTCTTGAAATGGAAATTTCATTCAGGGCATTTTTTATATTTCCTTCAAACTCAACTTGAATAATTGATCTCTCAGAAATTTTAAACTTTGATGATTGTATTTTGTTTATTAAAGAATCAAAAACTTCA
Source organism: uncultured Bacteroidota bacterium (assembly GCA_902608795.1). GTDB lineage: Bacteria > Bacteroidota > Bacteroidia > Flavobacteriales > Flavobacteriaceae > MED-G13. The sequence goes on along the minus strand of CACLPI010000025.1, from coordinate 5,711 downwards.
ACTGGTGAATTAGCAAGAAATCCAAGTCTTCCTTTATTTAAACCAATAATTGGAATTGATAATTTACCGATCTCGTTTGCAGATCTTAAAATAGTCCCATCACCACCAATTGAAATAACATAATCATATTCCTTGGTCAGTTTTTTTATTCTATCAAAATCAATTTTTGAATTTAAACTATTTAATAATAGATCGAATGAATCACCATCGATATCAAAATCTATATTGTGTTTTTGAAGGCTTTTTAACACGGAAAATATATCATCATTATTTTCTTGTGGGTCTAATTTTGTGTAAATAGCAAATCTCAAAATCTCATGTAAAATTTAGGCTAATTAAAGGCTCAAAATTAAGTAAAAATAAATTAGTTTTGCAGAAAATATCATACTTATAATTTTGAGAAAAACAAAGCTTAGCGTCAATATAAATAAAATTGCAACACTTAGAAACTCACGGGGAGGAAATTATCCAAATGTGTGTGATTTTGCATTTGATATTCAAGAATATGGTGCTGACGGAATAACTATCCACCCTAGACCTGATCAGCGACATATTAGATATAAAGATGCTTATGATTTGAAAAAAGTTGTAACCACTGAATTTAATATTGAGGGTAATCCGATTGATAAATTCGTTAGTATGGTTACTGATATAAAACCAACCCAAGTAACACTGGTCCCTGATGCTATTGATGTAATTACATCAAATTCTGGATGGGATACGAATACCAATAAAAGTATGTTGAAGGAGGTTGTTGGTGAATTTAAATCATACGGAATAAGAGTATCAATTTTTTTGGATCCTGATATTCAGTTTATAGATTCCGTATGCGAGATAAACCCTGATAGAATTGAATTATATACAGAGGATTATGCAAGACAATTCTCCAAAAACAATTTTAGTGTTATTAATAATTATTGTGAATTTTCCAGAGAAATAGGCAAAGCTGGAATTGGGATTAATGCAGGTCATGATCTTAATTTAAAAAACATCAAATATTTCAAAGAAAATATTGAAAATCTTCTTGAAGTTTCCATAGGCCATGCACTAATAACGGAGAGTTTGTATTTTGGCATGAAAAATACTATCAAAAAATATCTTGAATTTTTGTCTTAGCTTGTGATTCTTCATTCAAAAATATTAGGTGATTCAAACAAGCATATATTAATTCTTCATGGGTTTTTGGGCTCTGGAGATAATTGGATTTCTATTGCAAGAAAATTAAATCCACTTGGATACACAATTCATCTTATTGATCAACGAAATCATGGAAGAAGCTTTCATTCTGAAAAATTTGACTATGACCTTATGTGTGAAGATCTATTCAATTATATTAAACATAATAAAATTAATAATCCAATTTTAATCGGTCATTCAATGGGTGGAAAAACTGCAATGAATTTTTCTTTAATTCATCCAAAATTAGTTTCTAAACTTATTGTCTTAGACACATCACCGAGGGGATACCCAGTGCTTCATCAAAATATTATTGATTCACTTAAAGAAATTGACTTTACTGATTTCGTGAATAGAAAAGAAATAGATATTGAGCTAAGAAAATCAATTAATCAAGAAGGTCTAAGAAATTTTCTAATGAAAAATATTTATAGAATGAATGGAGGAAAATTAAATTTTAGATTCAATTTAAAGTCACTGTCTGAAAATATTGGTAAAATTGGTCAAAAAATTGAATCTGAGACTCAATTCAAAAGAGAAGTTATTTTTATCAAGGGTGAGACATCTGATTATATCAATGAATCTGACAAAGTAATTATCAATAATCTATTTCCAAATGCTAAGTTTTATAAGATCCCTAATGCAGGTCATTGGTTACATGTTGATAATCCGATTGATTTTATGTCTATCTTATTAAGTTTAATCTGACAATTAATATTTTTCCTTTCAGACCAGTAAAAAAAACAGTATTTTCGCAGACCAATTAGTAACAAATGAAAATTACCTTAAATAAAAAAAATAAGCTTACTGGAATTATCTCTATGGAAATAAATAAGAGTGATTATGAGCAAAATGTAAATGATGTGTTGAAAAGGTATTCAAAAACTGCTAAGATTCCAGGTTTTAGAAAAGGATTTGTTCCGATTGGTCTAATTAAAAAGCAGTATGGAAATGCTGTAAAGGTTGACGAAATTAATAAATTACTGGACTCTAACTTGAAAAAATATATTCAGGATGAAAAATTAGATATTTTAGGCGGCCCAATACCTCACACGGATAACGATATAAATTGGGATTCTGAAATAATTAATTTTGATTTTGAAATAGGCTATACTCCAGAGTTCAAGATTAATTTAAAATCCAAAAAAACCAGTAGTTAAGTATGAAGTTAAAGCTGACAAAAAGATGGTTAATGATCAGATAAAAAATATCCAATCTCAATACGGAAAATTAATTTCAAAATCTAAAGTTGAAAGCAATTCAGAGATAACGGCGAACTTTAATTGTACAACGGATGAAATCAATAATTCCAGTATGTTTAAGACTGAGAGTTTAAAACCATCATTCTTAAAAAGAATTATAGGATTAAAAGTTGGTAATGAATTGACTGAAATCGGTTCAAAAATTTTCAAAGAAAACTATGAGCTTTCAAGAAATTTGAAGATTGAACTAGAAAAAGCAAAAAACTTTAAAAGCGAGGTATTAATTAAGATAGAAGAAATTAATGAAAGAGAAATGGCTGATCTTGATCAGGATTTATTTGATAAAGTTTTTGGTAAGAATTCTGTTAAAAGTGTAACAGAGATGAAGAATAAGCTATCTGAGGATTTTGTCAAACAATTGCAAAATCAAGTTGATCAAAAATTAATGAATGATACTATTGAATATTTAATTGAATCAACAAAAATTAATTTACCGTCTGAATTTTTAATCAAATGGATGAAACTAAGCTCTGAAAATAAAATTTCAATTGGTGAAGCAAAATCTGAGTTTGAAAAGTCTGAAAAGGGTATGAAATATCAATTAATTGAAAGTAAAATTATTATTGATAATGATTTACAGGTAAATTTTGAAGACCTTAAGTCTTTCACCACTCATTTAATAAAAAATCAGATGCTACAATATGGTCAAGCCATTCCTGATGAAAAAGAAGTTGATGGAATAGTTGCAAGAGTGATGAGTAATAAAGATGAAATTAAAAGATTAACTGAACAATTAACCAGTACAAGAATCCTAAACTTTTTTAAAGATAATTTTAATTACAAAACAAAAAAGTTAGCTACGATGAATATATAAAAGAGGCATATCCATCGTAATTCTTATATTTATAAATAATAAAATTTAAATCATGGACTTCGGAAAAGAGTTTAAAAAATTCGCAACTAAGGATCAAGGTATTAGCAGTACTTATTATAACGATATTGTAAGCAGTATGTTTCCAAGGGGATTAACTCCAAATATTATTGAGGAAAGACAAATGAATATTGCAATTTTTGATGTTTTCTCTAGATTAATGATGGATAGAATTATTTTTATGGGTACTGCGATAAATGATCAAGTAGCAAATATTATTCAAGCTCAGTTATTATTTTTAGAGAGTACAGACTCAACCAAAGACATTCAAATATATATCAATTCACCTGGAGGAAGTGTCTATGCTGGCTTAGGTATATATGACACTATGCAGCTTATTAAACCAGATGTCGCCACAATTTGTACTGGAATGGCAGCTTCAATGGGAGCCGTGCTTTTATGTGCTGGAGAAAAGGGCAAAAGAAGCGGGCTGACGCATTCTAGAGTTATGATCCATCAACCTTTGGGTGGTGCTCAAGGGCAAGCAAGTGATATTGAAATAACAACCAAAGAGATACTATCTCTTAAAGAAGAACTTTATAAGATTATAAGTAAACATACAGGACAGAAATATGATAAAGTATACGCAGATAGTGATAGAGATTATTGGATGAAGGCTGATAAAGCACTTGAATATGGTATGATTGATGAAATTCTAACCAAAAGCTAGACAAAATGAGTAAGTCTGATTTGCAATGTTCATTTTGCGGTAAGAAAAAAGATCAAACCAGACTGCTAATTGCTGGTATTGATGCCCACATTTGTGATTTATGTATTGAACAAGCCAACGGAATTATACTTCAGGAAAATAATTCAAACGAAAATAATTCAAAAGAAAAATCAGTTCTCGAGCTTCTAAAACCACAACAAATCAAGCTATTTTTAGATGATTATATAGTAGGTCAAGATTATACTAAAAAAGTAATTTCTGTATCTGTCTATAATCATTACAAAAGAATTAGTCAAGAGACTGAGAACGAAGTAGAGATAGAGAAAAGTAATATAATAATGGTTGGTCAAACTGGAACAGGTAAAACATTAATAGCAAAGACAATTGCTAAAATGTTAGATGTACCATTAGCTATTGTTGATGCTACTGTTTTAACCGAAGCTGGTTATGTTGGTGAAGATGTAGAGGGTATTTTAACCAAACTTTTACAATCCGCTGACTATAATGTTGAGAAGGCTGAGAAAGGAATTGTATTTATTGATGAGATTGATAAAATTGCTCGAAAGAGTGATAACCCTTCCATAACAAGGGATGTTTCAGGTGAAGGTGTACAGCAAGCCCTATTAAAGTTATTAGAGGGAACTGTAGTAAATGTTCCTCCCAAGGGTGGTAGAAAGCACCCCGATCAAAATTTTATCGAGATTAATACCGAAAAGATTCTCTTTATAGCTGGAGGTGCATTTGATGGAATTGAAAGACATATTTCAAGACGACTAAATTTAAATGTAATTGGTTTTAAGAGTACAGGTAAGGATTCAGTTTCTAAGAATAATATTTTAAAACATATTAATCCAAAGGATCTTAAAGAATTTGGTTTGATACCAGAAATCATTGGCAGACTTCCTGTTGTCACTTATATGAATCCACTCAATAAAGATGCTCTCTTAAGCATTCTTATAGATCCAAAAAATGCATTAATAAAACAATATGTTAAACTATTTCAAATGGATGATATTGTTCTAGAATTTAAAAAAGATGCCTTAAATTATATTGTAGATAAAGCTATTGACTATAATTTAGGAGCTCGAGGGCTAAGATCTCTATGTGAAGAAATTCTTAATGACGCAATGTTCAATCTACCTGGAAGCGAGATTAAAAAATTGATTGTTAATAAAAAATATGCAGAACAACAAATGTCTAGAATAAGTCTAGAAAAATTAAAAGCAGCTTCTTAATTATTTAGTTTTATTAGGCTATCAATAAATTTTCTTTCATTTGACAGTCTGAGACTTGGAGGAAGTAAAAGTCCTTATGAAAAGAATGGTACGTTCTATGGTGACCTATCTGCTATTCTCATTGATAATATGCCTTTTTGGGCAGAATTTAGTAGTACACCAAGCAATAAGACTTCCTTAATGGACGATTGGAATTATAAAATTGAAGCAATAATTAATGAAACTATCAGCGAGAATGTTACCAGTCTTGCTGGAGTACCATCATGGATGCTAGTACTATTAAATAGAATCCTAAGAGAAAGTAAAAAAGAATATATTTCTGAAATTTGGCCAAACCTAGAAGTATATTTTCATGGAGGAGTTAGTTTCAAACCTTACTTAAATCAGTATGATGCTATAATTAATAAGGATTCAATGCAATATTATGAAATATATAATGCTTCTGAAGGATTTTTTGCTATTCAATATGAAAATAATTCAAACGAACTTTTGCTAAT
>CACLPI010000024.1 GCA_902608795.1 uncultured Bacteroidota bacterium | reverse complement strand
TTCAGCGAAAAGCAGGATGGGATACACACGGTCTTCCTGTAGAGCTAGGTGTTGAAAATGCTCTGGATATTACCAAAGAAGATATAGGTAAAAAAATTACTATTGAGGATTACAATAAGGAATGCAAAAAGGCCGTAATGAAGTATACTGATATTTGGAATGATTTAACCATTAAGATGGGTTATTGGGTTGATGTAGATGACCCTTATATAACCTACACATCAAAGTATATGGAATCTGTGTGGTGGCTATTGAAACAGATTTACACAAAGGACTTAATGTACAAGGGCTATACTATTCAGCCTTATTCACCTAAAGCTGGGACTGCTATAAGCTCTCACGAGTTAAATCAGCCAGGCACTTATCAAGATGTTACCGATACTACTGTAACCGCACAATTCAAGTTGATTAAAGATAATTTACCCGATTTTTTACATTCTGAAGATGATGTTTTTGTTTTGGCTTGGACAACAACTCCTTGGACATTGCCAAGTAATACTGCTCTAACCGTTGGCCCAAAGATAAATTATTCACTTATCAAATCATTTAATCAGTACACAGGCCTAAAAGCAGATTATATTGTTGCAGATGAATTGATTTCAAAGCAATTTTCCGGAAATTATTTTGAAGTAAGTGATCTAAAAGAAATAAAAAACTATGAATTTGACGTAAAGTCTATTCCCTATTATAAAAAATCAACTTTTAAAGGAAAAGATTTAGAAAATATTAAATATGAACAGCTTCTAGATTATGCTAGTCCTTTTTCTAATCCTGAAAATGCATTTAGAATTATAATTGGAGATTTTGTTACAACTAGTGACGGCACAGGTATAGTACATACTGCACCAACATTTGGTGCAGATGATGCTTTGGTTGCAAAAGCTGCAAATCCACCTGTTCCGCCGATGCTCGTCAAAGACGAATCAGACGAATTAGTACCATTGGTAGATTTACAGGGTAAATTTAGAGTAGAAATGGGAGAACTTGCTGGTAAGTTTGTAAAAAACGAATATTATAAATCAGAAAATATTCCTGAAAAGTCCGTTGATGTAGAAATTGCAATTAAGCTTAAAACAGAGAATAAAGCCTTCAAAGTAGAAAAATATAAACATAGTTACCCAAATTGCTGGAGGACTGATAAGCCAATATTGTATTATCCTATTGATTCTTGGTTCATCAAGGCTTCCAATTGTAGTAATAAGATGGTTGCATTAAACAAAGAAATTAATTGGAAACCTAAATCAACGGGAGAGGGAAGATTCGAAAAGTGGCTTGAGAATGTAAATGATTGGAATCTTTCAAGATCTAGATTTTGGGGAATTCCTTTACCAATTTGGAGAACTGAAGACGGAAAAGAAGAAATATGTATTGGTTCAATTGAGGAATTAATTGATGAAATTGAGAAATCAGTGAGTTCAGGCTTTATGAAAAAAAATCCCTTTTCGGATTTTCAGCCTAATAATTTTTCCGAGAAAAATTATGCAAAAATTGATTTGCACAAAAACATAGTAGATAATGTTATTTTAACCTCAAATACTGGCAAAAAAATGCTTCGAGAATCAGATTTAATCGATGTTTGGTTTGATTCGGGAAGTATGCCATATGCTCAATGGCACTATCCGTTTGAGAATAAAGAATATATCGATAAAAAGAGATTTTTCCCTGCTGATTTTATTGCGGAAGGTGTTGATCAAACAAGAGGTTGGTTTTATACATTACATGCAATTAGCTCAATGGTTTTTGAATCGGTATCATATAAAAATGTTGTTTCAAACGGATTAGTACTAGATAAAAACGGTCAAAAAATGTCAAAGAGATTAGGAAATGCTATTGACCCATTTCAGACTATTTCAGATTTTGGTCCTGACGCCACAAGATGGTATATGATTTCAAATTCAAACCCATGGGATAATTTGAAGTTTGATCTTGGTGGAGTTGATGAGGTGAAAAGAAAATTTTTTGGCACTTTATATAATACCTATTCCTTTTTTGCATTATATGCAAATATTGATGGGTTTAGATATGATGAAAAAGAAGTTGAGTTTGATCAAAGGCCAGAATTGGATAGATGGATTTTATCGGAGCTTAATTCACTAATTATCAACGTGGATGAATATTACAATGATTATGAGCCAACTAAAGCTGCTAGAGCAATTAATAGTTTTGTAATTGATAATCTAAGTAATTGGTATGTAAGATTAAGCAGAAGAAGATTTTGGAAAGGTGATTATGAAAAAGATAAAATTTCAGCATTTCAAACTTTATTTGAAGTACTTATAAATATTGCTAAATTATCAGCCCCAATTTCTCCTTTCTTTATGGATAGGTTATTTATTGATTTGAGTAAAAATTTAAATCAAAGTTTTAGCGAAAGTATTCATTTGGAAAATTTTCCTGTTGCTGATAAATCAAAAATTGATAAAAAATTAGAAGAAAAGGTTAAATATGCACAAACAATTTCATCATTAACACTATCCCTTCGTGCAAAGGAGAAAATTAAGGTCAGACAACCGTTATCAAAAATTTTAATACCTGTAAATAGTTTAAATCAAAAAGGAATAATCAATAGCATTTCTGATGAAATTAAGAGGGAGGTCAACGTTAAAAAGATTGAATTTTTAGAGGGAGAATCTGATTTATTAGTGAAATCTATTAAGCCTAATTTTAAAAAACTAGGCCCGACTTATGGAATTTACATGAAAGAAATCACCAATCTCACAAATTCTTTGGATAATTCTAGTATTATAAGTTTAGAAAAAACAGGTAAAATAGATTTATTAATTGATAAAAAAACTATAACTTTCAATGTTGATGATTTTGAAATTTCATCAAAAGATATTGAAGGATGGCTGGTTGCAAATGAAGGAAATATCACAGTAGCATTAGATATTACTATTGATGATATGCTAAGAGATGAAGGAATAGCAAGAGAGGTTGTCAGTAAAGTTCAAAACTTAAGAAAATCTAATGGTTTTGAAGTAACAGACAGAATCAACCTAATTTTCAATGGTGATGACGAAATCAAAAATGCAATAAACAAAAATATAGAATATGTAAAGTCTGAAACGCTTTCCGATAAAATTCAATTTAATGTAAAAGTTGATGGCGGTTCAGATGTAATTTTTGATAAATTAAAAACCAAAATATTTATAACTAAAGTTTGAAGCTATGAGTAAGGATGTAAATATTAGATATTCAGATTCTGATTTAGCAGAATTTAAAAAATTAATAAACGAAAAAATTGACAAGGCTAAGCATGACCTTGAACTCATCAAAAGCGCTTATATGAATGACCATAATAATGGAACTGAGGATACCTCCCCAACGTTTAAGGCCTTTGATGAGGGTAGTACTGTAATGAGTAAGGAATCAAATTCCCAGTTAGCTCTAAGACAAGAAAAATTTATTAGAGATTTAAAAACTGCACTTATAAGAATTGAGAATAAAACTTTTGGAATTTGTAGGGTTACCGGAAAACTTATTTCTAAAGATAGACTAAAACTAGTGCCTCACGCTACTTTGAGTATTGAGGCAAAGAATTTGCAGAGATAGTATTGCTCTTTTTTATACTTAATTAACTTTCGTGGTATTTTTGAAATATGCCTAAAAACATGATTTCAGACATTTTAAATAAACTAACTAAATCTCCTGGTGTATATAAATTTTTAGACGATTCTGAAAATGTAATTTATATTGGGAAAGCTAAAAATTTAAGAAATAGGGTTAGGTCATATTTCACAGGTAAAAAATCTGATGAAAAAACCAGATCTCTTATCTCAAAAATAAAAGATATTTCAATTATACTTGTTGAAACTGAGTCCGATGCTCTTCTTCTTGAAAATAATTTAATAAAGAAGTTTAAACCTAAATACAATATTCTGCTAAAGGATGGGAAATCATATCCTTGGATTTGCATTAAGAATGAAAGGTTCCCAAGAGTTTTTTTAACAAGAAAAGTCATTAATGATGGGTCCGATTATTTTGGTCCCTATACCAATATCAAGACAATAAATACTCTGTTAGATTTAATAAATAATATATACCCAATAAGAAAAACTAATTATAATTTAAACGAAAGAATCATCAATAATCCTCAGATTAAACTTTCATTAAGGGTTCTTGAAAAAAAACGGACATTTTATCATCCTTGGTTTTGAAAAAGATGATTTTTCATCTCAAAATTTAATTTCAGAGATTAAATACAATAAAATAATTTCGTCTGTCAAAAGTATTTTGAAAGGAAAATTCTCAAAGTCCAAAATTCAATTAAAAAAAGAAATGACAGTCTATGCGGATTCAGAAGAATATGAAAAAGCAGACGAGTGTAAGAACAAACTCAAGGCATTAGAAAATTATCAATCAAAATCTATGGTGGTGAGTTCCAAGATTAAGGACTTGGATATATATTCAATAATTTCAGATGAAAATTATGCATATGTTAATTTCACTCAAATTTCAAATGGTTATATAATTAGTTCATTCAATACACATGTCAAGAAATCAAATGTTAAAGAAGATAAAATAATATTAGAACAATTAATTTCTCAGATAAAAGTGAAGTTTTTTTATCTAAATCTAAACAGATGTGTTCAAATATTCTTGTTGAATCATTAGATTATAGTAAGTCCTTAGTGCCTGTAGTTGGTGAAAAAAAGCATCTAATTGAAATGTCAATTAGGAATATCAAAAATTATAAGATAAACTTCTTTAAATCCAAATTAACTTTACAGTCAGATAATAGTTTTATTAGAGTATTAAAAACTTTACAAAAAGATCTAAATATGGATTCCTTACCAGTGCATATTGAATGTTTTGATAACTCTAATTTTCAAGGATCATTTCCATCTTCCGCTTGCGTTGTTTTTAAAAATGGCAAACCATCAAAAAAAAGATTATCGACATTTTAATATTCGTTCTGTTACAAGCCCAGATGATTTTGCCTCGATGAGAGAGGTGGTCTTTCGAAGATATTCAAGGCTGATAAATGAAAATAAAAGTTTACCAAACCTGATTATAATAGACGGAGGTAAGGGTCAGCTTTCATCATCTGTTAGTTCGTTGAAAGAATTGGGGGTTTATGATGATGTGACTATTATTGGAATTGCAAAAAGATTGGAAGAAATTTATTTTTCGGGTGAAAGCACTCCTATTTACATCGATAAAAAATCAGAATCACTAAAATTAATACAAAAACTCAGAGATGAGGCTCATAGATTTAGTTTAAGACAATATAGAAACAGAAGGGATAATCAATTTATAGACTCAGAGTTAGTAAACATTGATGGAATAGGAGAAAAAACAGCAGTAAGTTTAATGAAGCAATTCAAGTCGGTTAAAAATATAAAATCTAAATCTTTAAATGATTTAAAAATTGCCATTGGAGATAAAAAAGGAACAATTATTTATAACTACTATAATAAATAAATGAGATATTATTTTCTAATACCCTTATTCTTATTATTTAAATTTTCAAATGCCCAAAATGATATGGCATTTAAAACTGGAGAGTGGTTTAAATATAAACTTTCTTACAGTGGCTGGTTTAAGGCAGGCGAAGCTACCGTTAATTTAAATGAGGATGTAAATAATAATCAATTATTACACGCTAAGATGATTGGTAAAAGCACAGGTGCTGTTAATTTATTCTTCAAAGTGTACGACAGATATGAAAGTTACTTTCATAAAAAAAATATTAAGCCATACAGATTTATAAGGAATATAAACGAAGGTGGTTATACTAAGAATATTGAAATCCTGTTCGATCAAAAAAATAAAGTTGCCAAAGTAAATAATTTTAAGAAAAAATCATCAAATGATTTCTCTTTTAAGGAAAATTCACAGGATATGGTTTCTATATTTTATTATTTAAGAAATTTTTTCCGTATTGATGATTTAGATAAAAATAATGAAATAGCGATTGATATGTTTTTTGATTCAGAGAATTATTCGATAAAGATTAAGTATTTGTCAACTGAAATAATAAATACTAATTTTGGAAAGATTTTATGTCATAAGATTCAACCTTATGTTCAGTCTGGCAGAGTATTTAAAAAAGATGAGAGTCTAACAATGTGGATCAGTGCAGATAAAAATAGAATACCTATGAGAATAAAAGCTGACCTGATAGTTGGTTCGATAAGAATTGATTTAGATTCTTTCAGTAATTTAAACCATCCTTTTGAAATCAAATTTAATTAGATGTCTGAAACTTGGAAAAAAAATACTAAAAGACGTTTCATTGATTCTATAAAAATTAGAGCTATTATTGTTATAATTATTTTTGGTTTTTTTGGTTTAATTCTAGCTTTAAATTACATCATAACCGGCGATATTAAAGGGGATAAAATTTTAAAGAAAGAAAATATTGAGTTTGGGTTTAATTTAGACAGCTTTAAAGTTCAAAAAGATACCATAAGATTTGGAGATAGTTTTGGAGAGATAATGTTAAGAAATAAGCTTTCTTATTCTCAAATTTATAACATAGTTCAAAGCATAAAGGATTCATTTGATGTAAGATGGCTGACCGCTGGTAAACCCTATACAATTTTATCATCAAAAGATAGCCTTGCAAATCCTCAATATTTTATTTATCAACCCAATCGACTTAATTATGTTGTAATTGATTTTTCAAATTTTGATTCCATTTTAGCATACAATAAAAAGAAACCATTTAAAATCGTAAAAAAGACTACCTTAGGAATAATCAACAGTAGTTTGTCTGAAACTATGGATGAAAATGGATTACCATGGGAGTTAATAAATCAACTTTCAGATATTTATGCTTGGACTATTGATTTTACAAGAATTCAAAAAGGTGATAGATTCAAAATTATATACAATGAAAGGTATATTGAAGATACTTTACTCGTTGGAATTAAAAGTATTGATGCTGCATATTTTTTACATAATGGGGAAGAATTATTTGCATATAACTTTGTTATTGATTCGATGAAAAAAACACCTGAATTTTTTGATCAAAATGGAAATAGTCTACAAAGAACCTTTCTAAAATCTCCTGTTAGGTTTAGTAATATATCGTCGAGATATAACTTAAAAAGAAGAATAGCCTACTACGGAAATAAGGTTAGACCACATAAAGGAACTGATTTTGCAGCTCCAACAGGAACACCTATAATGGCAACTGCAGACGGCAGAGTTGAAAAATCTTCCTATACCAGAGCTAACGGATATTATGTAAAAATTAAACACAACAAAAAATATTCTACTCAATATTTACATATGCAGAAAAATGGTAGAGTAAAAAAAAGGTCAATATGTTAAACAGGGAGATATAATAGGTAGAATTGGTATGACAGGAAATACATCAGGCCCTCATGTTTGCTACAGATTTTGGAAAAATAACCGACAAGTAGATCCTTTTAAACAAAAATTACCTCCGGGTAAGCCAGTTCCTTCAGAATTAAAAGCTAATTTTGAAGTATATAAACTTCCTTTAGAGGAATCTCTTAATCAAATAACTTTTAATTAAATGTCATTAAAATCGATAAATCCAACAGAAACTAAATCTTGGTCTAAATTAAAAGATCATTTTAATGACATTAAAGACACTCATATAAATGATTATTTTATTTTAGAAAGTGATAGAGCCAATCAGCTAAGTATTACCTTCGATAATTTTAATTTTGATTTTTCGAAAAATAAAATTAATTCTAAAACCATTTCATTGTTCAATGACTTGTTAACTGAAATTAATTTAAAATCATCAATTGAGAAATACTTTAGTGGAGAAAAAATTAATTCTACTGAGTCGAGGGCTGTTCTTCACACAGCTCTTAGAGCATCTGAAAATCAAAGAATTTTAGTTGACGGTAAAGATATTATGCCTGAAATAGCAGCTGTAAAGCTGAAGATTAAATCATTTACTGATTCTGTACTTAGCGGAAATCACAAAGGTTATAAGGATGATAAGATCACAGACGTAGTAAATATTGGAATTGGTGGTTCGGACCTGGGGCCATCGATGGTAGTCGAATCTTTAGCTCACTATAAAACTCATTTAAATACTCATTTTATTAGTAATGTTGACGGTGACCATTTGAGTCAAATTTTAGACCAACTGAATCCGAAAACAACTTTATTTATTATAGTATCAAAAACTTTTAAAACTATCGAGACGTTAGCCAATGCTGATTATGTTAGAGATTGGTTCTTGACAACTGCAGTTGAAGCAGACATTTCTAAACATTTTATATCCGTCACTGCTAATACTGAAAAGGCTGTTGATTTTGGAATTTCTCATGATAATATATTTCCAATGTGGGATTGGGTTGGTGGTAGATACTCTTTATGGAGCTCTGTTGGTATCTCAATCTGTCTATCAATTGGTTATGAAAAATTTAATCAATTACTAGAGGGCGCTAGAAAGATGGATAATCACTTTAGAAATGTCGATTTTTCTGAAAATATACCTGTAATAATGGCCTGCTTAACCATTTGGTATAATAACTTTTTTGATTATCCAACGCATGCAATAATTCCATATTCTGAAAATTTAAAAAGTTTTAGTAAATATTTACAACAAGCTTCAATGGAGAGTAATGGTAAACAGACAGACAGATCTGATAACTTGGTGGAATATCAAACTGGTCAAATTATATGGGGTCAAACCGGTACAAATGCACAGCACTCATTTTTTCAGTTACTTCACCAGGGAACTAAAATTATCCCGTCTGATTTTATTGGTTTTTGTAATTCTCTTCACGGAGAAAAAAATCATCACAACATACTAATGTCCAATTTTTTTGCACAAACAAAAGCTTTGATGACCGGTAATATTGACGAAAAAAAACGAATCTAATCATAAATTGTTTAAAGGTAATAGACCAACAAATACCATTTTAATAAGTAAACTTACTCCAAAGTCTTTAGGATCACTTATTGCAATGTATGAGCATAAGATTTTTACTTTGGGAGTTATCTGGAATATTCTAAGTTTTGATCAATTTGGGGTAGAATTAGGTAAGAAACTTGCTACAAATATATTACAAGACATTGAAAATCATGATTTTAGCAATAATGATTCATCAACTAAAAATCTTCTAGAGAGGTATATTTCATCAGATTAGTTTATCTATTTCTTACCTGTAATGTTAATAATTGGCTTAAAATTATTGTAGTTCTTATAACAATAAGTTAAAATATTATCTATTTTTGCCCTAATACTTATAATTAAACTTAAAACAAATTATGAAAAATATTACCCACAAATTATTTTTTGTAGTTCTTCTGCTTATGGGGACTACGATATATGCTCAAGAATCTACTGAGACTGAACCCATGGATCTTGAGGAATTAGAGGAGGTTCTTTTAGTCGGTGGTGGGGTTATTGACCTTGCTGAAGACAGAAAAACTCCTGTAGCCGTTTCTACCATTACAGGTGAAGAGATCCAAAAAAAGATTGGAACGCAAGACATAACAATGACACTTGCGAACACTCCATCTATTTATGTGGCAGGGCAGTCTGGCGCATATGGGGATACCAGAATTGCGGTTCGTGGTTTTGATCAATCAAATACTGCATTCATGTTAAATGGACAACCAATTAATTCGATGGAAGATGGTAAGATGTTTTGGTCAAACTGGTCTGGTATGAACGACATTGCAAATGTTGTTCAGATTCAAAGAGGTTTAGGTGCTTCAAAATTAGCCATTTCATCTGTTGGAGGTACTGTAAATTTTGTAATGAAATCAACCTCAAAACAGCAAGGTGGATTCGCTTATGCAGGCTTTGCAAACGATAACTATTTAAAAACGACCTTTTCTTACGACACGGGTGAGAATGATAATGGTTGGTCAACAAGTATGCTTTTAACCCATTGGCAAGGTGATGGATACGCTGAAGGAACTTATGGTCAAGGTCAAACTTATTTCTTTTCACTTGGTTATAAATTAAACGATAAGCACAACTTTAATTTTTTAATGACCGGTGCACCACAGTGGCATGATCAAAATTTCTCCAAGTCAATTGCAACTTACTTAGACTATGGCAGAAAATATAATAACAATTATGGATACTATGGTGATACATACCTTACAGAAAGAAGAAATTTTTATCACAAACCGGTTTTTAACCTAAACTGGGATTACAAAATTAGTGATGACTCAAGTCTTTCTACAGTGCTTTATGCATCAACTGGAAATGGTGGAGGTACTGGAGGTAGAGGTAACAGACAAAGAACTGAGGATGGATATATAGATTACAACGCTATTTATGCTCAAAACGCTGCGGTTCCTGGCGGTGCAGGAGTATACTTTGGTAGTAATGATAATTACATAACCAGAGCATCTATGAATATGCATAATTGGCTAGGAGCTGTTTCTAACTATGAAACAAAGTTATCTGATAATTTAAGTTTTAACCTGGGAGTTGATTTAAGGACTTACTATGGTGAACATTTTAGAATTGTAGAAAATTTCCATGGTTTAAGTTCATGGCAAGAAAATATAAGATTAAGAGACCAAAATAATAATCATCAAACGTACGGATCTTTTGGTACTTATAAATTTGTTTTAGCAACAGAAAGTATGGGTGCTAATCCCTGGGAAGCAACATTTAACAACTTCTCAGAAGATGAAAAAATAGCTTACAGTAATGACGAGAGAATTAATTATGGTGGGTTATTTACACAACTGGAATATGTAAATGATGATTTTTCAGCATTTTTCCAAGGATCTGTTTCTAAAACCATATACCAAAGGTGGGATCACTATCAATATGCTGATGATTCTTTAATTGATGGAAGTTCTTCACAATCAACAGGGGAAGCATTGCCTGCAGGTATTACGGACGGAGTAAAGTCTGATAAGGTAGATAATTTTGGTTTTAACGCTAAAGCTGGTGTTGGATTTGGAGTTGGAGAAAATGGTCAAGCCTACGTTAACGCTGGATATTACTCAAGAGCACCATATTTTGATAATATTTATCTAAATTACACAAACCAGATTAACCCTAACACCTCAAATGAAACCATTATTGGTATCGAGGCTGGTTACGTTTATGAAGTTCCAAATTTTTTCAGCAAGAGTTGATTTATATAGAACATCATGGGCTGACAGGGTAACTTCATCTTTCTATGTAGATAATGATGTAGTATTCTATAATATTTCTGAAGGTGTATCTCAATTACACCAGGGTGTTGAGCTTACTTTCTTTGCAAAACCCCAGGAAGATGTTCCTTATACATTAAAAGGGTTCCTTTCTTTAGGAGACTGGATTTATGAAGGTGATGCTATCTCAAGAACCCAAGATGAGGATCAGAATATTATTAGCAGTGAAACTGTTGATGTTGACGGAGGAAAAGTTGGGGATGCAGCTCAATTTACAGCAGGTCTTGGACTTGATGTAGATTTAGCTGAAAGATTATCTTTTGACTCAGATATTAGATTTTATGATGAATTATATGCTAATGTTGGTGCTGTAAAAGAAAATCTTGAATTACCAAGCTACCATGTGGTTGATATGGGTTTATCTTTTAAAATGTTTGTTAATGATGGTACTTTAGATATTAGACTAAACGTAAACAATGTATTTGATAATGTTTATATCAGTGAATTAAGGTCTGCTATTGCGGCTGGAGAAGGAACTGGTGTATTATACGACGGTATTGATACTGCAAACCAGGGTTACTTTGGATTAGGTAGAACCTGGAATGTTGGGTTGAGATACAACTTCTAATATTATTATATTATTTCTAAAAAAAGGCTCACCATTTGGTGGGCCTTTTTTTATTTAATTTCTTTTAGTAGATATATATATGGAGGTAAATGATCACTATATCCTTCTGTAAAGGTTCCATATGAAAAACTTCTGTAAGGATAACCCTTAAATTTACCTTTCTTATTTATTAGAAATGATTTATTAAAAACACCAGCTTTATATAGCTGATAATCTTGATAATCCTTTTTTAATAACTCTCTCGACAATATAATCTGATCGAATAATTGCCATTTATCCCTGTACGCATTTGTTCCGATTCCTTGTTCCACTAAGATTTTTTCAAATGGATTATATAAATCATTTTTACCTACATTCTTAATTTCTTTTTTGGCACCTAAAACTTTCTTAATGCTTTTATCAAATGGATCATCGTTAAAATCCCCCATCGTTATAATTTTTGCATTATTGTGAATATTTCTGAGGGAATCAATAATTGAATTATTTACCTCTGCTGCAGCAATTCTTTTAGTTTCATCAGCACCTCTTGAAGGCCAATGATTAACTATAATATGAATTAAGTCCCCGTCAAGAAGGCCACTTACTACAAGCTGATCTCTTGTATTTCTTCTTTTACTAGAATTATTACCCGTAATAAACACATCATGGGAATTTGAGCTCTTTACTTTGAAGATGTCTTTATTAAAGATTAATCCCACATCAATACCTCTATCATCTGGTGATTCATAATGAACAATTCCGTAGTTATAGTTTTTTAATTTTTCATCTGAAATTAAATCCTCTACAACTTTTCTATTTTCAACCTCACATATTCCAATTATAGTCGGAGGTCTATTTGTTACGTCATATCCAATCTCTGAAATAACTCTAGCCATATTAGAAATCTTTTTTTTTATAAATTTTCCCCTTATTATATTTTATTTCCATGATTGGACTGGCTTCATCGTTTTTATTTATATCATTTATAGTATCAAATAAGTTCTCCAGATTGTAAAATGCCAAAGTGTGTATTTTAAATTTCCTTTCGTTATTTTGACAGATTGAGTTAATCGAAAACAGCAGTGAAAGTAATATAAAATATAGTGATTTGTTTTTCATAAAAAGTGTTTATAATTAGTATTTTAATAGTAAATAAAGTGTAAATTTAACTCAATTATTGTATTAGTTGAAAATATTTATTGATATGTATAAAACAAGATTAGTATTGATTGTAATATTATTTATAAACTTCAATATTTTTTCCCAATCTGAACAACAAATTGCAGTAAGTGATACTATCAACGATCTTGCCGTCACAAATGATGTAGTTGATTTATTCAGTATATCTTTGAGTGATGATGAACTTAATGATGATACCTCAGCATCAGATAATATTTCTGGACTTCTAAATTCTTCAATGGATGTATTTTATAGAACTGCAGCTTATGAATTTAGTTCATCCTTTTTTAAGGTCAGAGGTCTAGACTCTGATAATGCAATTGTCCACATTAATGGGGTTAAGATGAATAAGCTTTATAACGGAAGACCCCAATGGAGTAATTGGGGTGGACTTAATGATGTATTAAGGAATCAGGAATTATCTAATGGCTCTATCCCCCTTAAATATAATTTTGGGGGTATTTTAGGCTCTAATAATATTAATATAAGAGCTTCAGAATATGGCGAGGGAGGTAGAATTACCTACTCTTCTTCAAATAGAAGTTATTCTAACAGATTGATGGCAACTTATAATTCGGGAATGCTAGAAAAAGGATGGGCTTATTCTCTTTCAATTGGAAGAAGATGGGGAAATGAGGGATACCAAGACGCTTCTTTTTATGACTCAAACTCAGCTTTTCTTTCTATCCAAAAGATATTTAACAATAAACATAGTTTAAATTTCGCTGCAATATATGCCCCTAACCGAAGAGGAAAAGTATCTCCAAATACACAAGAAGTTTATGATCTTAAAGGAATAAAGTACAATGAGTATTGGGGTTATCATGACGGACAAAAAAGAAATTCAAGAGTAAAAAGAGTAGTTGAGCCAATATTATTATTAAATCATGATTGGTCTATTGATGAAAAATCGAGTTTAGAAACTAGTATTGGTTATCAATTTGGTGAGATGGGAAACAGTAGATTAGATTATGCGGGTGGAGCTAATCCAAGTCCTGCTTATTACCAGGATCTTCCAAGTTATTTTTTAGCAGATGATGATGGACCTGATTATGAAGGAGCTTACATTGCTCAGGAGAATTTTATTAATAATGGTCAAATAAATTGGAATAGAATTTATGATGCAAACTTAACAAATAATCAAGCTAACTTAAATGCAGCTTATGTTTTATATGAGGATAGAGTTGATGATGCACAACTAACGATTAATTCTGTATATAATAGAGAAATAAATGAAAATATAAAGTTTAGTGCTTCAGCAAATTACAGGAATTTAATTTCTGATAATTTCGCTGAGATTTCTGATATGCTAGGTGGATACTCCTATTCAAATATCGATTCATTTGATTATTTAGACTATAATCTATTATCTCCCAATAGCATAGTCTCTGAGGGTGATAAGTTTAAGTATCATTACAAGATGAATGCTGATGAGATGAGTTTATTCTCAATGATAAATTTTTCTTTTAACAAGCTTGAATTCTATTTTGCAGCAGATATAACAAATACAACCTACCAGCGAGATGGTATTTTTGAAAATGAAGCAAATGCCGACAATTCATCTGGAAAAGGCGATGAAATATCATTTGATGGTTATGGAGTAAAGGCAGGAATTTCATATAAATTTTCAGGAAAACATATTTTAGACTTTAATTCTGCTTATTTACAAAAGGCACCATCGATAAGAAACACATTTACTAATTCAAGAGTTAATCACAATGTTGTCGGAAGCGATATCAATGGCTTAATCAATGATTCTCCAATCACTGAGGAGAAAATCATGTCATTTGACGCTAATTATATATTTAGAACTCCAATTTTCACAGGAAGGCTAACCGGTTTTTATTCTGAAGTCAAGGACGCAAATGAGATTTCATTCTACTATGCGGATGGATTAGTTGGGTTTGAAGATGACAGCGAGTTTATACAAGAAATTTTACAAGGAATTGATAAAAAGTACTTTGGAGTTGAATTTGGAGTTGAAGCACAGATTATACCAACCGTAAAGTTAAAAGGTGCTGCATCCATTGGTCAATATACGTATGACAATAATCCATATTTATATCTTGGAGCAGATAATAATACGGTTGCGGTTGGACTTTCAAATTTAGAAAATTACAAAATTGCAGGAGGTCCTCAAAAAGCTTATTCGTTGGGATTTGAATATAGAGATCCAGATTATTGGTTCATTGGAATAACTTCTAATTTTTTCACAAATACATATGTTGATGTTAGCCCATTGACTAGAACTCAAAATTTTTATCTTGCTCAGGATGGACTTCCTTTCAATGATTATGATGTTAGCATCGCAAGAGAATTACTAAAGCAAGAAAAATTTGATGACTACATGGTGGTCAATATGATTGGTGGAAAATCTTGGAAAATAGATGATTATTATGTTGGTTTTTTTGCAAGCATAAATAACATCTTAGATCAAAAATATAGAACCGGAGGATTTGAGCAGGGTAGAAATGCAAACTACCAGCAACTTCTTCAAGACACAAACAAACCTAAACGAGTTTTTGGTCCTAAGTACTGGTACGGTAGAGGGACAAATTACTTTTTAAACTTATACTTTAGATTTTAAATAATAAAAATTATGAAATTAATTAACAAAATATCAATACTAGCTTTTATTGCCCTTTTCACCTACTCATGTGTTCAGGACGATGATTATTCTGTTCCTCAGAGTATTGGACTGGAAGAAAATCAAAAATTAGTTCAATTACTTTCTGAAATTGAAAATGGTTTTGCTGATTTAATGTCAATTTCTGAGGTAAAAAATTTATTTGTGAACGGTGAGGTAAATGAAATTGAATCCAATTTAGTTGTTAAAGGATATGTGTCATCTTCAGACTACACTGGTAACTTCTATAAAGAATTTTACATGCAGGATGATTTAGAAAATCCTTCAGCCGGGATAAAAGTATCTATCAATCAGGTTGACAATTATAATCAATTTAATGTTGGTAGAGAAGTATACATCAAACTTCAAGGTCTTTATGTAGGTGAAACTAATTCTGGTGACGGTGTTATTGCTATTGGAGGAGGTGGAAATACAGCTGGTGATGAGATTTCTGAGATTTCAGAGAATAGAGCGTCTGACTGTATATTAAGATCAAGTAATAGTTTTACAATGGTACCTCTAGCCCTTAACTTATCTGAAATTAACGATAGTCATATTGGTCTATACGTAAGTGCTTTAAGCGCACAATTCTCTGCTGGCCTAGACGGCTTAACATACGTAGACCCTGACGAAGATTATGATACTCAAAGAGATTTAGAAAGCTGTATTGATTCAGGCACTTTAAAATTAGAAACTAGTGCTTTTTCAAATTTCAATGATTCAATGTTGCCAACTGATGGAAGTGGAACAATTACAGGAATTATTACTCGTGACTATTTTGGAGATAACAGAGTTATGATGTTAAACACCAAGGATGATGTAAATTTTGATTCATCAAGATGCGATCCATTATTTGCTGATGACTTCTCATCAAATAATTTAAATAATTGGACTGTTGTTAGTGTTTCTGGAGAACAGCAATGGGAAATAACTCCCTACGGTAATCCAGCTCCAAGTGCTAAAATTTCTGGTTTTAGTGGTGGAAGTAATGCTAATGAAGATTGGCTAATTACCAACACAATTGATTTAAATTCATTATCAACGGTTACATTAAATTTCCAATCTGTTGTGAGATATAATGGTCCTTCTTTAGAGGTATATGCTTCATCTGATTATTCAGGAGGTAATCCTACATCTGATGGTACTTGGACTGAGCTTTCAGTAATATTAGATACTGACAGCAGTAGCTGGTCATCATGGACTGATTCAGGAAATATAGATTTAACTTCATATGCAGGAGGTAATGTTTACATTGCATTTAAATATGTCTCGACTTCATCTGAGTCAGCTACTTATGAAATAGATAATGTATTACTTACAGGAGAATAGTTATTTATGTCACACTCTATTGAAAACATTTATTTAGGGGAACTCCGTACTCAGTCAAAACATTTGAAATCTTCAGACATAATAATCACTGATGCACCCACTGATAATAATGGAAAAGGGGATGCTTTTTCTCCTACTGATTTAGTTGCATCCGCACTGTGTAGTTGTATGACAACAGTGATGGGAATTTGTGCTGAAAAAAATAATTTTGAGCTTCCTGTCTCAACTGCATACGTGACTAAAATTATGGAATCATACCCTAGAAGAATATCAAAAATTATAATAGAAATTAATTTTGATAAAAATAATCTTTCCGATCAGCAAAAAGAAAAGTTGGTGGCTGTTGCAAAAGGATGTCCTGTTGCACAAAGCTTAAGTACTGATTTAATCCAAGAAGTTAAGTTCAACTTTTAGTTGACATTCCTAAAATATGACATGTATTTTTAAATATAGGTAAGCTTGATTATCCTTTGCCAAAAATAAACAACCGATAAAATTTATTTAGAAACAATTATAAATTCTGATCTTCTGTTCTTAGCATGTTGATCATTTGAACATCCAGAGCTACAGTCAATTTCTGGATTTTCTTCTCCTATACCAAATCCACTAATTCTATTTTCATCAATTCCCTTAGAAATTACATATTGAACGGTTGATTTTGCTCTTCTTTCGGAAAGAAGTTTATTATAAGATGCCGGACCACGACTGTCAGTATGTGACTCAGCCCTAATAATCATTTCAGGATATTTTTTCATAATTTCAACAAGCTTATCCAGTTCAAAAGCAGCATCATAGGTAATGTTAAATTTATCAAATTCAAAATAAATTGGGTTTAATTCAATTTTATCATCAATAATAAGCTTTTCAATTGGATCAAGTGAAACTTCTAAAATTGGGGGGTCAATATCTGAGAGTTTTATGTCAATAATTTTACTATCATATTCTTCTTTTGCCACAACCAATTTGAATTCATCCTCACATTCTAGAATAAATTCAGCCAAACCATTGCTGGATGTCGTTTTTGAATTATTTATAATACCTGTATCGTCGGAAACAGATGTTAGAGCTGAACCTAAAGCCTGATCAGTTTTAGCATCTTTGACAATTACTTCAAACAATATATCACATAATGGCTTAATTTTCTTAATAGCATAGATGTCATCATTACCAATTCCGCCTGCTCTATTTGAAGAAACAAAACCATTATCACCATTAATAAAAAATGAAAAGTCATCAGCTCCACTATTAACTGGAATACCAACATTTCTTGCATTTGACCATTTCCCGTCAATATTTTTGGAATAGAAAACATCTAAACCACCCAATCCAAGGTGACCATCAGATGAAAAATATAATATATTATCCTCAATAGACGGAAATGCTTCCTGCCCTTCAGTATTGATTTTTTGTCCAAGATTTTCGGGCTCACCTA
>CACLPI010000023.1 GCA_902608795.1 uncultured Bacteroidota bacterium | reverse complement strand
GAAAAAAAATATATTCATTGAAAATATTAACGGAAATATTACATCTCGTCCACCAGTATGGTTTATGAGACAGGCTGGCAGGATATTACCCTCTTACCTGAAACTAAAACAGATGCACAGTTTTGACGAAATGATGCAGAACAAGGAACTAGCCGCTAAGGTAACTCTACTCCCGCTTGATGATTTAGGAGTTGATGCTGGAATTCTGTTTTCTGACATATTAGTGATTCCAAAAGCACTAGGGTTAAAACTTGAGTTTACCGCTAAAGGTCCCAAATTCCACAATGCTTTGGATGAAAATATTAATATTGAAAATTTAAAATTTAATCCCCAAAAACTTGATTATATATACAATAATATTAAAGAAATAAAATTTCAAAGACCCGAAACACCTCTCATTGGTTTTTGTGGTGGACCCCTTACAACATTTCTGTTTATGTTTAGAAGAAATGAATTGAATAAAGATTTTAAACATGTAATAAAACTCTTTTATAAGGAAAGAAAAAAGTGCATTAAAATAATGGAAATGATTACGGAGGCATCGATTGAATATGTAAATAAGCAAGTTGACTGTGGAATTGATTGTTTCCAGTTATTTGAAACCTATTGCGGTATTATCCCAGAACAACTATACACTGAATTTGTTCTACCTTATTCAAGGAAAATATTGAATGCAGCAATGAATAAAAATTGCAAAACAATATTCTTTCCTAAAAATTACAATTTAGGATTAAAACACCTGAACAAGAACATATGCGATATAGTTAGCGTTGATTGGCAAATACCGATTGAAACGGCACGAACATTGCTAATTAGTGATATTGGGATACAAGGAAATATGGATCCTCGATTATTTTTCTCTGATAAAAAGGAAATCGAAAAATATCTGATTAGCTTAAGTGATTTTGGTAAAAAAAATACTAATTGGATTTTTAATTTAGGCCATGGATTTATCCCAGGCATAGATGTCAAAAATGTTAATTTTGTAGTCGACTGGGTAAAAAACCATAACTGGAATAGATAAAATGAATATAAATCAAAAATTACTGGAAAAATATAATAAAAAAGGGCCAAGATATACATCTTATCCCCCAGCCACTCATTTTTCTGAAAATTATGATGACAAAGATTTTATTAATTCAGTAATAAATTCAAACAATGAAAATCCACAAAATGTTTCTGTTTATATCCACATACCATTTTGCCCCCAGATTTGTCACTTTTGTGGATGTACTACTGAATCGGGATTTACCAAAACCTTTTCTAGAAAGATATATAGATGCTTTATTAAAAGAAATTGAATTTGTTTCGCAATATATCAAAGAAGATAGAAAAACTAACACAAATTCACTGGGGAGGTGGTACTCCAAATGCAATATCACTTAAATATATTGAAAAAGTTACAGATAAAATAAAAGAGTGTTTTGACTTAAGTGATGAGTATGAAATGGCTATTGAATGTAGTCCAGCACACCTGGACTTTAAACATATTGAACTTCTGAAAAATTTTGGTTTTAATAGAATATCACTTGGTATTCAAGACTTTGATGATAAAGTATTAGATGCAATAAATAGAAGAAGGCCAAAACATCCAATTGATAAGATTATAAAGAAAATTCATGATGAAGGTTTTACAGGGACTAATATAGATCTTGTTTATGGGTTGCCATTGCAAACAGTAGATAATTTCAATAAAACTATTGATAAAGCAATTAAGCTAAATACTGACAGGATAGTAACATTTTCATATGCTCATGTTCCTTCAATTCTACCTAGACAAAAAATATTAGAAAATATTGGTTTTCCCTCTGCAGAGGAAAAAGCAAAAATGTATGAAAATGCTTACAAAAAATTTACTGAGGCGGGCTATGTAGCAATTGGCATGGACCATTTTTGTAGACCAAATGATGAATTTTATTTGGCACTTAAAAACAACCAATTACACAGAAACTTCCAAGGATACTGTACAACCAAGACAACAGGTCAAGTATATGGTTTTGGCGCATCCTCGATTTCGCAACTATTCTCAGCATATAGTCAAAACGTCAAGAACGCAGCTCAGTACATAAAAAAAATCAATGAAAAAAATACCGCTGTTCTTCGTGGCTATAATCTAAATAAAAACGAAAAAATAATCAGAGATGTAATAAATTCAATCATGTGTAATTATTATGTTGATTTTTCAGAAATTTCTGAAAGATTTAATACAAACTCAAAAAATATAAAAGAAATTTTAGACTTCAAAGATGAAAAGTTTGATGACTTTTTAGACCTAAATCTTATGAGGATTAAAAATGATTCTGTTTCAATTTCACAGGATGCAAGATTATTTATTAGAAATATTGCTATGGAATTTGACCCTCTGTTAAATAATAAAATAGGCACTTATTCTAAAACAATATAATGAAAGGATTATTACTTATTAACCTAGGATCACCAGATAGTACCTCTATCAGTGACGTGAAAAAATACTTGGATGAATTTTTAATGGATAAAAGGGTTATTGGTAAAAGCTATATTTTTAGATGGATTCTTGTTAAACTAATTATTTTAAATTTCAGACCAAAAAAATCCGCAAGGGCCTACAAAAAAATTTGGTGGAAAGAAGGTTCCCCATTAATTGTTTTATCTAGGAGATTATTTAAAAAAGTTTCTGACCTAATGCAGATACCTGTAGCATTAGCCATGCGCTACGGTTCAATAAGTATATATAATGGTTTAAAGGAATTAAATGACAAAGGTGTTGATGAGTTCATAATTTTACCACTTTATCCACACTATGCAATGTCATCATACGAAACAGTTGTTGAAAAGGTAAAAGAAGAAGTGAAAATCAATTTCCCAGAAAATAAAATAAAGGTTATTGAACCTTTTTATGATGACCCAAAATATATTGAATTACTCAGCCTAAAAATTAAGGACACAATAAAAGATATAGAATATGATCACATCCTGTTTTCATACCATGGTATTCCAGTGAGCCATCTTAAAATATCTGACCCTACAAATACTCATTGTTATAAGTTGCAAAACTGTTGTTCTGTAAATTCAAAGGCACATAAGACATGCTACAAACATCAAGTTACTATTACAACGGAACTTGTTGCTAAATACTTGGGCTTAAAGAAAGAAAAATATAGTATTTCATTTCAATCAAGATTAGCAAATGAACCCTGGTTAAAGCCCTACACAGATAGTGAATTGGAAAGACTAGCAAAGGAAAGAAAGAAAAATATGGTGGTGGTTACACCTGCCTTTGTAACCGATTGTTTGGAGACACTTGAAGAAATTGTCATGGAGGCTAAAGAAGAGTTTTTAGAAGCAGGGGGTGAAAATTACTATTACGTACCCTGCCTAAACGATGATGATAATTGGGCAAAACTAATTTCTAAATGGGCCAAATTAGAATTATCGAGATAGGCTATGAACAACAAGTCTTTAAATGAGGTTGGTACAATAATTTTAGGAGCTGGAATTTCTGGATTAACATTGGGTTATTATTTAAATAAAAGAGATAAAGATTTTTTGGTTTTTGAGTCTAGTAAATATGTTGGAGGAAATATCTCAACAAGAAATAAAAAGGGTTTTATTTGTGAAAATGGTCCAAATACTGTTCTTATAAATAATGAGAGTGTACGAGATATAATATCGGACCTTAAAATAAAAAATGATGTTATTTACCCAAACAAAAACAATAATAAAAGATTTCTAATCAAAAATGGGAAACTAATTAAAATACCACAGTCATTTGGGCAATTTATAAAGTCAAATATTTTAAGTTTAAGTGCTAAAATTCGTATTTTTTTTGAAATTTTCATTAAAAAGAGCGAAAACAGTTTGTCTGTTTATGATTTTTTCAAGAAAAGATTTGGCAAAGAGTTTCATGATGTATTAATAGAACCGTTTCTTACAGGTGTTTATGCTGGAAATACTCGTAAAATGAGCATAAAACATGTTCTTAAGAAAATATGGCAGGTGGAACAAAATTATGGTAGTGTTATTTTAGGTTTTATTAAAAAAAAATCAAAAAATATAACACCTAAGTCATTCAACTTTAAAAACGGCCTCAGCGACTTAACCAATAAAATATACCAAAAGATTAAAGATAAAATTAGGTTTAATAGTAAAATAACATCAATTTCTAAAATTGAAAATTTATATGAAATTACTGTTAATAATGATATCAAATATCGATGCAGCAAGCTAATCTGCACAATTCCTGCCTATGCCCTATCTGAGATCATATTTGACGAAAAACTGTCTCAAACTTTAAAAAAAATATCTTACTGTCCAATTTATGTATTGCACTTAGGTCTAGAAAAACAAAAAATTAAAAATGATATAAGCGGATTTGGTGTACTAACAAAACCTTCAGATAATAAAAGTTTTTTAGGAATTATATTTAATAGTAGGATATTTCCTCATTTAGCACCGTCAGATAAGGATTTAATGACAGTTATGGTTGGTGGCACAAGACAAGAACAATTATTAAAAACAGAAAAAGATTTACTATTTGATAAAATTGTGAGAGATATTAGAAAATTAATTTCCTATGACGGCAGAATAATTATGAAGCATGATTTTTTATGGGAGAAAGGCATACCACAATATGAGCTAGATCACGATTACATAATTAATGAGATTAAAAATTTTGAAAAAAAAAATAAAGACTTTCATATAATGGGTAACTATGTTAATGGCATTTCGGTGAGTGATTGTATCGAAAAGGCTTCTGTAGTCTCGAAAATATTATGAAGAAAAAAAAAGTTGAACAATTTTTATCAAAAAATATTAAATCTTGCTTTGAATAATCAAAGAAAACCTCTGAATTTAATTTTACAGGTTTATGAGAAATTAAAGACCAAATATTTTCTTTAAATCTACCAATTAATTTGTATTCTTTTCCTTGGAAAAAACATTTTTCAACATACATTGAATTGTTTGATCTGTCAACTATTTTAATATTTTCGGGTCTTATATAGTATATTTTATCATCAACCGGAAATTTATTTATATCTCCCAAAATCTCAGCACAATAACAATTAGCTGGTTCACAATACATAGTTTCAGGGCTTGAAAACTGCTGAACAATACCTGCTTTAAATATTAATATCTTATCAGAAATATTAAGCGCATCTTTTATATCATGTGTAACTAATATTGTAGTAATATTACTTTCTCTTATTATTCTGCAGATTTCATCTCTGATTGAAAATTTAATATTAGCATCTAGATTACTAAAGGGCTCATCCAATAACAACAAATCAGGTTCCCTAATTATTGATCTAGCGATACATGCTCTTTGTTGCTCTCCACCTGAAATTTCATGAGGATATCTTTCAAGTAAGTTATTGAGATTGGTTAGTTCTATTATTTTAGAAAAATTTTTATTGTATTTATTATCCAGGTTAAAACAAATATTTTCTCTGATATTTAAGTGTGGGAATAGAGGGTAGTCCTGAAACACATATCCTATTTTTCTTTTTTGAGGTCTAACAAAAACATCTTTACCATCGATCAATTTTCCGTTTAGGGAAATTATCCCTGAATTAATTTTTTCAAGACCAGCTAGGCATTTTAAAAATGTGGATTTTCCTGATCCACTTTCACCCACAAAAGAAATAAGCTGGCCTTTCTCAACTGAAAAGCTGAGATTATTAATAACTGTTTGCGAGCTAGTATAACTCTTGACTAAATTTTTAATTTCTAAATACATTTGATTTGTCCAAGAACATTTTTAAAAATATTAGCAATATACAGCAAATAATAATAATTACAGATGAATATATACTGGAGAGCGGAATCATCTCTTCAATGGCAAATTCATAGGTTTGTGTTGCTAAAGTATCGAAATTGAAAGGCCTAAGTATCAATGTTATAGGTAATTCTTTCATTATATCAACAAAAACCAATGTGAGGGCTGTGAAAAATGCATATTTATTGATTGGAAAATAAATCTTTTGAAAAATTTTAAAATTTGATAATCCTAAATTTTTAGCAGAGTTATTATATGAGTCAGGATATTTCTCCATGCTAGATTTTATCGGAGATTTACCTACAGCCATAAACCTAATGATGTATGCGTAAACAAGAATTAAAAAGTAGACAGAAAAACTACCCAAAAGTTTAATATTATCATCTAAGTTGTCAAGACTAGTTAAAGAAATTATAACTGCTAATGCAACGACCGCACCTGGAATTGAATATCCCAAAGAAATAAACTGATTAATATAATAGTAGACTTTTGATTTTGATATCTTCTCATTGTAAAGAAAAAAAGTTGAAACGATTAATATCAAAATGGATGCTATCAGTGAGACGGTAAAAGAATTAAATGTAAGATTCAATAATCTTTCAAAATTAATATTGTCATAACTTGAAAAAATATTAATAAAATTAAAAAGAACTGGAATAAGAAAAGCTAAAATAATTGGGACAAGGCAAATTAAATATATCAAAAATTTAACAGAATTATTTGGCTTAATTAACGAAGCCAATTGAGTATTTTTAGAAAAGCTAAATCTTTTGTTTTGATTAAAATATTTTTCAACAAAAAATAAAAAGGCAACTGTAAATAAAAGAATTGATGATAATTGAATAGCAGCGCCACTATCATTCATTGAATTCCATGATCTAAATATTCCTATGGTATAGGTATTAACTCCAAAATATTTTACAGCACCATACTCATTTAAAACCTCCATAACAACCAAAAATAAACCTGATAAAATTGCCGGTCTTGAAAGTGGTAAAACTACTTTTAAAAATGTTTGATATGCATTAAGACCTAGGTTCTTTGCCATATCATAATATCTTGAGCCAAATAGACTAAAAGTAATTCTTGAAACACTGTATATGTACGGATATAATGAGAAAGCTAGAAGAATTCCTAAAATCTCAATCTGCAAAAAATCATAGGTTATCTTGAAGGGACCAGTAAAACTTAAAAGTTCACTGTAGGTGAATGCCATTATATAAGTTGGTATAGCCAGCGGTAGATAAAGAATCAAATCAACTATTCTTCGTCCTGCGAATTGATAATTACTCACGTACCAAGCAGGAATAACCCCAATTACAAGTGAAAAAAAAAGAGGTAATTAAGACAAGATATATAGTATTAATTGAGTAATCTAATAATAAATTTTTAAATAAATACTGTAGGGATTCAGTATCTTGATTAAATGATTTTACCAATAGAAATAATATTGGTGAAAAAATTAAAAAAAATAGAATTAAAGCTACTTTATCTTGAAACTTTACTGTTTTCAAATTTAAATTTATTTCCAGCCTGTATTATCAAATACCTTTATGGCTTTTTCCCTGAATATTCCGAGTGCGTTTAAATCCAATTTATCTCTTTTGAAATCACCCCAAGACTGAACAATTTCTGATGGTTTAACTTTTGGATTTGCAGGATACTCATAACTATTATTTACATATGTATTTTGAGCTTCCTCTCCTGTAAGATACTCTAATAACTTTATTGCATTTTCCTTGTTTGGAGCATTTTTAGTCATAGCAAAACCAGAAATATTTATATGTGCACCCCTTTCATTATCTGCTTGGTTAGGAAAGAAAACAGATACTGAATTTCCTGCATCAACTTCAGCCTGCTTTTCAGATGATAATAGTAATCCAATATAATAAGAATTAACAATTGCTATATCCCCTTGACCAGCAGCTATTGCCTTGACTTGATCACGATCATTTCCTTTTGGATCACGAGCAAAATTGTTGACAACTTTGGTGGACCATTCGGTAACCATTTCTTCTCCTAAATTTGCATAAAGAGAGGACATTAAAGCCTGGTTGTATGCATTTGAAGATGATCTGACAAGTAATCTTCCTTTCCATTTTTCGTTTGCTAAATCTTCGTAACTACTAAGTTCTGATTCTTTTACCCTCTCATTACTATAAACAACCAAACGAGCCCTGTATGTAATAGGTATCCAGTAACCATTAATATCTTTGAGATCAACGCTCACATTTGAGTCAATTGTCTCATTTTGAATTTTTTGAAATAGACCCATCTCTACCCCTTTTTGAAGTTTTCCTGCATCAACAGTAACAAAAAGATCTGCAGGACTATTTTGCCCCTCATTTTTTAACCTTTCTAACAATTCATCATCACCTGCCTTAATTACATTTACTTTAATTCCAGTAAGCTTTTCAAAGTTTTCATATTGTTTAATGTCAACTTGATAATGTCTTTTACTGTATATATTTATTTCATTTGAATTATTTTCTTCACACGATGATAATAATACAAGAGAAAAAAATAATATTAAATAATTTTTCATTTTGATGTTATTTAGAGTTATTCTAAATTGCAAGATAAATATTATAATTAAAAATAACTGTAATAAAACTTGCAATTATTTTAAGGTTGCAAATATCGAAATAAATAATATATAAATGAGAAAGCTTAATATTAATAATTTTATAATAATCCTACTGCTTGTTTTACCCATTAATTTAAATGCTCAAAAAAAACAAGACATTGAAGCCATAAAAGAAATGTGTGGATGTTTTGAAATAGATTTTAAATTTTCTGAAACTTTTCAATATAGTAATGATTCTAATTATTCAAAATCTAAAAATTATAATGCAAAAGCATTAGAGTATTCTAAGCTAATTAAAGATGAAAAAGGACATATTTCCATTCAACACTTGTTAGTAATGGGTGACTATGTTATTAAGCATTGGAGACAAGATTGGATATATCAAAATAAAGATCTTTTAAAATATGATGGAAATAATAATTGGAAATACATATCAAAAAATAAAAAAGATGTAAAAGGACAATGGACACAAAAAGTATTTCAAGTAGATGATAGCCCAAGATATGAGGGATCAGCTACATGGGTACATGCAGACGGAAAAAGTTATTGGGAAAATTCTTCCTATGCCCCTCTACCCAGAAGGGAATATACAAAGAGAGATGATTACAATGTAATGATCAGAGGAAACCGTCACGAAATAACTAAATATGGATGGGTCCACGACCAGGATAATTTTAAAGTGGTAAAAGATTCAGAGTCAAATTCTGAAGTAATTATAGCTTCTGAGAAAGGGCTTAATACGTATACAAGGGTTGATGAATCAAAGTGTAAGGAAGCAATAAACTGGTGGGATGAAAATAATGAAAAGTGGTCTTTAGTTTTAGAAAAGTGGAACTCCATTTACTCTAAAAAAGATGATATATCATTAAGACGATCTGTAGAAAATAAACCGTTATTTTCTTTTCTTTTTGACGAAAACGTAGTTAAAAGAGATGAAATTGGTTTAATTATTGATAGGTTTGTAATTGATTAAATAATATCAATTCATGCATTTTACTAAGCCATCATTTTTAGAAATAAAAATTGAAGAAAAATTTATTGTTTTAAAATCAAAAAATGAGAAGGATAAAAATAGACTTTTAAAAAAAGAGATAGACCTAAATTTTATCCAGTTCCATTTTATTATTGAGGGAAATGCAACATTTTCTTTTAACAATGGTGCTTACAAAATGGATGTATCAGGTGGAAATTACATTGTAATATATAATCCGAAAAAAAAATCTTCCAGTTAATGCATTGATCTCTACTAAATCTTATGTTTTATCTGTCTTAATCTCTATAAAAAAATTTCATAAACTTTTTTCTGAGGATAGTGATAATATTCAATTCCTCAAGGATGAAAATATTAACCAAAAATATTATTACGAAAATAAAATTTCTAATAAAATATTTCTGGTTTTAAATGAATTGAAAAGGTTTGACTTTGGAAGCTCAACAAAAAACTTGTTTATCAAGGCAAAAATATATGAATTGTTTAGTCACCTGTATAACAGAAATATAGACCAAAATGTAGAGCAGTGTCCATTCTTGACTAATGAAGAAAACTTTAAAAAAATTCAAAAAGCAAAAAACTTGGTTATATCTAATATGACCAACCCTCCATCCTTAGTTGAACTTTCTAATAATATAGATTTAAGTTTAAAAAAATTAAAGGAAGGATTCAAAAAGATATACGGAAAACCGGTATACCAATACCTGCTTGAGCACAAAATGGAATTAGCAAAAAAACTTCTTTCTGAAAACAGCTACAATGTAAATGAGGTTAGTATAAAACTTGGTTACAGCACATCAAGTCATTTTATTACCGCATTCAAAAATAAATATGGGTTAACCCCTAAAAATTTTAAAAAAAATTACTAAATATGCGCACGTGGCGGAATTGGTAGACGCGTTAGGTTGAGGGCCTAATAATCCTTAAGATTGTGGAAGTTCGAGTCTTCTCGTGCGCACTTAAAATATGAAAAAAAATATTGCAATTATTGGTTCAGGTTTCTCTTCATTGTCAGCTGCTTGTTATTTGGCTAAAAATGGTCACAATGTTTCAGTATTTGAAAAAAATGAAAAACTTGGAGGTCGTGCTAGACAGTTCAAAGCTAAAGGATTCACCTTTGATATGGGGCCAAGTTGGTATTGGATGCCAGACGTTTTTGAAAAGTTTTTTAATGATTTTAATAAGACTACTAAGGATTTTTATGAAATTGAAAAGCTTAATCCCGCTTACAGGGTTTATTTTGGATTAGACGACTACATTGACATTGAAGATAGCATAGAAAAAATATCGAAGAAATTTGAAAAAATAGAAACAGGAAGCGGAAAAAAATTAAAAAAATTCCTCGAGAGAGCCAAAGAGAATTATGGAATTGGGGTTACGGATATGTTATATAAAATGCCTGGCTTAAGTCCGTTGGAATTGGTTTCTTTCAAGACAATAAAGAAAATAAGATACTTCTTGTCTACAATTAGGAAAGAAGTTCACAGAGATTTCAAAAATCCCAAACTAAGATCAGTCTTGGAATTTCCAGTATTATTTTTAGGTGCTAAGGCATCAAACACCCCTGCCTTTTATAATTTTATGAATTATGCTGATTTTGGACTTGGTACTTTCCAACCAAAAAATGGATTTTATGATTTAGTTAATGCAATGGTTCTTCTTGGAAAGTCACTTGGAGTCAATTACCAAATTAATCACAGTCTCCAAAAAATTGAAATGAACGGCAATAAGGCTAATAAACTAATTTTTAATAACAAAGAATATGATTGTGATATAGTAGTCTCTGGGGCTGACTATCACCATACAGAAACGTTACTTCCCAATAGATTTAGACAATATTCAGAAAAATATTGGGCAAAAAGGGTTTTTGCACCATCATCATTACTTTTCTATGTTGGTTTTAACAAAAAAATTGAAAATGTAAATCATCATAACTTATTTTTTGATACCGATTTTGATCAACATGCTGAAGAAATATATGATAATCCAAATTGGCCTTCTGATCCACTTTTTTACGCAAATTTCACATCCAAAACTAATCCCGAAACCGCACCATTAAATTGTGAAAATGGATTTTTTTTAATTCCAATAGCTACAAATCTAAAAGACACTAAAGAAATTAGAGATAAGTATTTCAATATGATTATTGAAAAACTGGAGAGTTTTACAAAACAAGATTTAAAAGATTCAATTATATACAAAAGAAGTTTTTGTGTTAGTGATTTTAAGAAAGAATACAACTCTTATGGGGGTAATGCTTATGGTTTAGCCAATACACTATTTCAAACCGCTTTTCTAAGACCTAACATTAAGAGTAAGTTGGTACAGAATTTGTATTTTTGTGGTCAATTGACAGTTCCAGGTCCAGGTGTGCCACCTGCAATAGTTTCTGGTGAACTTGTCGCTAATTTGATAAACAAATAAATATGTTTTCTAATTTATTATTAAATTGTAAAAAATTTGTTTTATGAAAAATATTTTTGACGAAGTTTCTTACAGTTGTAGTGAAAAGGTTACAAAGACCTACAGCACGTCTTTTTCTCTCGCTTCAAGACTTCTTTCTGAAAATATTAGAAAAGATATTTACAACATTTATGGTTTTGTAAGATTTGCCGATGAAATTGTTGATTCATTCCATGATTACAATAAATCAGAATTATTTAATGATTTTGCAATTGATTTAGAAAAAGCAATAAGAAATAAGATTCATCTAAATCCAATTCTTAACTCATTTCAGCATACTTTTCACAAATACAAAATTGATAAAGATTTAGTAAATGCTTTCATGAAAAGCATGAGGATGGACTTAACAAAAAAGAAATACAATACAGTTGAGGAATATAAAGAATATATTTACGGATCTGCAGATGTTGTTGGACTTATGTGTTTAAAGGTTTTTGTTCAAGGAAATGATATGCTCTACACAAAACTCAAGAAAAATGCAATGAAACTTGGATCAGCTTTTCAAAAAGTAAATTTTCTTCGTGATTTAAAAGCTGACAAAGAAGACCTAAACAGAACTTATTTTCCAAATACAAAATTTGAAAAGCTGAATGAATCAGAAAAAAATGAAATCATCAATGATATCGAAGATGATTTTAAAATTGGATTAGAGGGAATTAAAGAATTACCACTTGATGCAAAGTTTGGTGTTTTTATGGCGTATAGATACTACAATCAATTACTAAAAAAACTAAAAAAGACTCCTGCAACTGAAATTATAAATAGAAGAATAAGAGTACCTAACTTAAAGAAAATTGAACTATTAACCAGAAGTTACGTAAAATATCAATTAAATCTACTCTAAATGGAAATATTAAAAATAGCTGTTGTTTTTATATCAACATTCATCTTTATGGAATTCATGGCATGGTTCTCTCACAAATACATTATGCATGGCTTTTTATGGTCATTGCATAAAGATCATCATAATCAAAATTTAAAAACTTCTTGGTGGGAAAGAAACGATCTGTTTTTTGTTTTTTATGCAGTTGTTAGCATGCTATTCTTTTATTCTCAAGTCGAATTAAATTTTAAATTTGGATTTGCAATTGGCTTTGGAATTATGGCTTATGGATTCACATATTTCATGGTTCACGATGTATTTATTCACCAACGTTTTAAATTTTTGAGAAAAACGAATAATTGGTATGCTAAAGGAGTTAGAAAGGCTCACAAAATGCATCATGCAAACCTAAAAAAAGGTGGAGGCGAAAGCTTCGGAATGCTCTTTCCACCTATAAAGTATTTCAAAGAAAAATAGTATTAATAATATTTTACCTGAATGAAAGCCAACTCAAAATTCGATTATATAATTGTTGGAGGAGGGCTCTCAGGCCTTCACTTATCTTATTGTTTCCTTAATGATAAGTATTTTAAGGATTATTCAATTTTGATTATTGACAAAGGAAATCCTAAAAAGCAGGATAATTATTTTTCATTTTGGGAATCAGGTGCTGGAAACTGGGATACAATATTAAAAAATAAATGGGATAAAGGAGATTTTTTCTCAAGCAAAGGTAAAGTTGAAATGGATTTTTCAGATTATAATTACAAAACTTTAAGCTCATATAAATTTAAAGAACATGTAAAAAAGAAAATAAAAAAGAATAAACAATTCAAATTTATTAATGACACAGTCTTAAAAATGAGAAAAGAAAAAAATAATGTTGTTGTAATAGGGAACAAAAGAAACTATTATGCTAAACACATTTTTGACTCAAGATTAAATAATAAAACAATAAAAAAAATAAAAAACTATACATTCTTAAATCAACATTTTATTGGATGGGTTGTGAAAACAAATAAAAAAAAATTCAATAAAAAATCATTTGTTTTTATGGACTATAGAATTAGAGATAAAAACAGCACAGCATTTACATATGTTCTTCCATTCAAAAAAGATGTAGCTCTAATAGAGCATACTTATTTTTCAAAAGATGAATGCGATAAAGAGCTCTATGAGGCTAATATTAAAAATTATTTAAAGAAATATTACAATACAACAGATTTTAAAATATTGGGATCTGAAGCTGGAGTGATTCCAATGACCACATATCCTTTTCACAAAGACTCAACTAAAAATATTACTAAAATTGGGACAGCAGGTGGATGGGTTAAACCATCAACAGGTTATTCATTTACGAATTGTGAAAAATTCTCTTTCAAAATATTAGAAAATATAAAAAGCGGTAAAGATCTTAGAATAGTTCCAAAAAAAAGGTATTTCTTTTTAGACAATATACTTCTGGGAGTACTTTCTAAATACAATTATCGAGGGGAAACTATTTTTTACAGAATGATAAAAAGAAATTCTACAAAAAAAATATTACGTTTCTTGAACGAAGAAAGCAATCTGTTGGATATTATTAAAATCATTATTTCAATGAGATCAATTTACTTTATAAAAGTTTTTATAAAAAGTTTATACAAAAGGACTTTATAGGTTTTCCTTTTTAATCAAATTTAGCGCAGAACCTTCATCATACCAATCGATTTGAGAATTATTATATGAATGGTTTAAATTTATCATATTTTTAGAACCATCTGAATGCTTTAACTCAATTATGATTTGTTTACCAGGTGAAAATTCGTCAAGGTTGATAAAGCTTATCAGGTCATTCTCCTGGATTATGTCATAGTCAGATTCGTTTTGAAAAGTCAAGGCCAGCATTCCTTGTTTCTTTAGATTAGTTTCATGAATTCTAGCAAAAGACTTAACGATAACCGCACAAACACCTAAATGTCTAGGTTCCATCGCAGCATGTTCTCTAGACGACCCTTCACCATAATTATGATCACCTACAACAATCGTTTTTATATTATTCTCTTTGTATTGCCTCTGGGTATCAGGTACACCATCATACTCTCCTGTTAATTGATTTTTTACAAAATTAGTTTTCATATTAAAACTATTTACTGCACCAATTAAGCAATTATTAGAAATATTATCTAAATGGCCACGATATCTTAACCATGGGCCAGCCATTGATATATGATCTGTTGTACATTTACCATGAGCCTTAATTAGCAATCTGGCATCATTAATTTCTCTCCCGATTGGAGTAAATGGCTCTAGCAACTGCAGTCTATCAGATTTTGGATTAACTGAAACAATAGCATCAGATCCGTCTTTTTTAGGCTCAATATAACCTGAATCCTCACAATCAAAACCTTCGGAGGGAAGCTCAACACCAACCGGAGGGTCAAGCATTACTTCCTGACCATTTTCATTTATTAGAGTATCTTTTATGGGGTCAAAATCTAATCTGCCTGCTATTGCTATTGCAGCAACTATTTCAGGAGATCCTACAAAGGCATGAGTATTGGGATTTCCATCAGCTCTTTTAGAAAAATTTCTATTAAAAGAATGAACAATTGTATTTTTTTCTTGACCTTTCAAATCACTTCTATCCCATTGACCTATACATGGTCCACAGGCATTAGTAAAAATAGTAGCATTAAGATCTTCAAATATTTTAAGAATTCCGTCTCTTTCAGCGGTATATCTAACCTGTTCAGATCCTGGATTTATTCCGAAGTCAGATTTTGTAATTAGATTCTTATCAACAGCCTGTTTTGCAATTGAAGCTGCCCTTGTTAAATCCTCATATGATGAATTTGTACATGACCCGATAAGACCCCAATCTACTTTTAAGGGCCAATCATTTTCTCTTGCTTTATCCCCTATTTCCGAAACTGGTGTTGCCAAATCAGGGGTAAAAGGACCATTTAAGTGTGGTTTTAGTTCTGAAAGATTTATTTCAATCAATTGATCAAAATAGTTTTCAGGTGAAACATAAACCTCTGCATCAGCAGTTAAATAATCTTTGATTTTATTAGCTTCTAATGCAACATCCTCACGGCCTGTTGCTTTTAAATATCTTTCCATTGATTCATCATATCCAAAAGTCGATGTTGTTGCACCAACCTCAGCACC
This sequence comes from uncultured Bacteroidota bacterium, assembly GCA_902608795.1. GTDB lineage: Bacteria > Bacteroidota > Bacteroidia > Flavobacteriales > Flavobacteriaceae > MED-G13. The sequence continues at coordinate 2,707 of CACLPI010000023.1, read as the reverse complement.
CATATTACATATCGTTCCTTTTCCTGTACAAGAAAGAGCTTTTGCGCCAGGACCAAAATATTCTATTACGGATCCCGTACCACCTTTTACAGTAAGGATTCCTGCAACTTTTAAAATCACATCTTTAGCAGATGTCCAACCATTTAATTTACCTGTTAACTTAACTCCAATTATCTTTGGAAATTTGAGTTCCCAAGGCATCCCAGCCATAACATCTACTGCATCTGCACCTCCTACTCCAATTGCTATCATTCCAAGTCCTCCTGCATTTACTGTGTGTGAATCTGTACCTATCATCATACCACCAGGAAAAGCATAATTTTCTAATACTACTTGATGAATTATACCTGCTCCTGGTTTCCAAAAAACCAATTCCATATTTATTTGATACATCTCTCAAAAAATCAAAAACTTCATTACTGACTTTATTAGCACGCATAAGGTCTTTTTTTGCACCCATTTTTGCCTGAATTAAATGGTCACAATGCACTGTAGTTGGTACAGCTACTTTGGTTTTTCCTGCTTGCATGAATTGTAATAATGCCATTTGAGCAGTTGCATCTTGACATGCAATTCTATCGGGCTTAAAATCTACGTAATCTTTACCTCTTATATAGTTTTTGTTAATATTACCCCAGAGGTGGGAATAAAGAATCTTTTCTGTTAAAGTAAATGGCTTGTCAATAATCTTTTTAGCTTCATCAACATTATTTACAATGTCTGAATAAATTTTTTTAATCATGTCAAAATCAAAAGCCATTTTTAATTTAATTATTAATTGGGGTAAAAATAATCAATAGAATTAACTAAAAAAATTAATCCCTGTAATAGTTAATTTTTTAACCAATTACTGAAGAATTCGCAATTACGAAAATCGTTATTAATATTAATGTAGGTATCAAATATTTTATCATTTTGCCATTTTTCAATTTCTTTTAGCTGCTTATTTTGAAGTGCTAATTTTTGGATTTTTAAGTAATCTTTTGAAAAATCTGCTATATGTTCATCGTATCTATCAGAAACGGTTAAAATCTTAAATTTAATCGGGTTAAATCTATCCTCATCTTGAAAAACTGCACTAACCTCACCTTCTTTTAAATTTGCAATTTGGGAGTAGAGCTCAGGATCCATTTTGGTTAATTCAAATTTGTAATCTTGAGTTTCAGGGTTAATCAATAAACCCCCGTCATTCCTTGTTTCTATTTCATCACTAGCGTCAATAGCCGCATCTGCAAACGAAATTTCATCATTAACTATTCTTTCTCTGATTTTTAATAATCTTTTTCTTGTATCTTCAATTTCTTTATTGTTAATTTTTGGTCTCAATAGGATTGTTCTAATGTCATATTCTTGGCCTCTAATTTTTTCTAAGTAAATTATAAAAAACCCATACTCTGTTTCAAATGGATCAGAAATCTCACCTTCAGTTAAAGAAAAAGCAACTTCATTAAATTTTTTAATCATTGGAGAATTTTTTCTGTTGATTGAATATTTACCACCTCTGGTTCTGGAGCCTGGGTCCTCGCTATATAAAACAGCTTTTGAAATAAAACTAGCACCATTGTCAATCACATCAGCTTTGAATTCTTTTAATCTGTTTATAACCTTTTGTTTTTCTTCCTGAGTTATTTTTGGATATAAAACAATCTGAGAAACTCTTAGTTCAGTACCAAAAACCGGTCTATCAGCCTCTGATATAGAGTTAAAAAACTGTCTCACCTCCTCTGGAGTTATCTCAATTTCTTCAATTATTGACTGTTGCATTTTTTTTGCTAATTCTGCATTCTTATTTAATTCAAACATTTCAGATCTCAACTCTTGCTCAGATTCCTTTTTGTAATATTCTAATAATTTATCCATTGACCCGATTTGCTCAGCAAATGCATTTACTTGTTGATCTACGTACGACTGAATCTCGACATTATTTACCTCAATGCTGTCCTGAATTGCATGATGCTGATATAACTTATCCTCAAGTAATTTTCCAAAAACCTGGCATTTAGAAATATTCTCCATTGAAACTCCTGAAACTTTTAGTTGAGTAAATTGTTTATCAATATCAGATTCTAAAACAACGAAATCTCCAATTACTGCTGCAACACCATCAATCTTCTCTCTTTCTTGGGAAAAAATAATTGATACATAAAAAAACACTGATAGTATTAAAGTATTTTTCATTTTAATATATTTCTAATTTATTCTTTTCAAGAGCATCTTTCAAAATATCAGTTTTGATACTAAGCATTAACTCCTTTTTTCTTTTGTTTAATGACATGTACTCCAAAGTTGGTAAAATATAATCAATCGGTGAAATTTCACCTTTTTTTACAGATTCTTTAATCTTAATCAAATATAAACTTAAAGAATCTTTGAATTGAAAAAAATTATAATTTTTTAAACTTCGGTATGAATAATTTGTTAAAAGCGGAAATTTTTGGAATAACATCTTTTGTGAAATCCAATCATCAGTATTTAACGAGAAACTTTTAAATCTGTAAGAAATTGAATCTAAAAAAATTTGATCATCCCTTTTAAATCTTTTTATTTTTGACCTGATTTCATAAATGTCAGAAAAATCTAAGGGAAGTTCTATAAATACCAGTTTAAAAATATCTTCGTTTAAATTAAATAATCTTTTATTGCTTTCATATAGGCTTATTATTTCTAGTGAATCAACTTCTAAATTAATAGACGAATTTACCACAGC
>CACLPI010000022.1 GCA_902608795.1 uncultured Bacteroidota bacterium | reverse complement strand
ATAATGGTACAGAGCTTAATAGAGACATGAGAGAAATACCACACCCCTCAATAGAAGAGACTTTACAATTATTCTCTAATCAGCCTGTTGCTGAGAGAAATAAAATATATTTTATTCATATTAATCATACTAATCCTATTTTGACAAATAAAAATGGTATTAAGGATTTGGTTGAGGGTTTAGGTTTTAATATTGCGCAGAGGGGTTTAAAATTTAAATTAGATTAGTAAATTAAACATAAAACTATTCAAAAATTTCATAAACTTTTATCCACTGCGCATTGTATCTTTGTAATAAATGAATTGGAATTGTAAGCACACTTGGAGAAAAGCATCAGTGAATACTTTATGGTGTTTATTGGGCTGCAGTATCGGGGATTTTGGAACTATTTTTTACTTTCAAAATATTGATCATAACCTTCTAACATGGCAAATAATGACTTTGGCCATCATAAATGGATTATTGACCAGTATTTTACTCGAAACCTTCATATTGTCTAGACAAATGATTCTAAAGGAGGCCTTTAAAGTTGCAATTGGCATGAGTTTTATAAGCATGATTGCGATGGAACTTGCGATGAATATAATAGATATTATCCTCACTGGAGGTGCTAAATTGACTTGGTGGGTTATTCCAATTATGTTATTCGTTGGATTTATAACTCCTCTCCCTTATAATTACTATCGGTTAAAAAAATGGGGTTTTGGCTGTCACTAAATCTATTTAATACCGGGCTGTTTTAACTCCCAATTTTCCTCAAGTTTTTTTTCATCTACCATTTGTTTTACTTCGAGTAATAATCTTTTCGCATCATAAATTATTCCGTCTTTGATAGTGAATTTTACCCCACCAGATCTGATTACCTCATTTTTTTCGTTAAGTTTTATTGCACCTGTTCCATATAAAGATTTTAAATTTTCTAATGGGTTTTCATCTATAATTACAAAGTCTGCATATTTTCCGACTTGTACACTACCAATCATATCGTCCATTTTCAGTGCTTCAGCTCCATTTAATGTAGCTGCCCGAATAACCTCAAGTGGATGGAATCCAGCTTCTCTAAGAAGTTCAAGCTCTCTAATATAAGCAAACCCGTATAGTTGGTAGATGAAACCTGAGTCTGAGCCTGCAGAAACTCTACCGCCTCTGTTTTTGAATTCGTTAATAAATTTCATCCATAAGCTATAATTTTCTCTCCATTCAACTTCTTGTTCAGTACCCCAATAATGCCAGTATGATCCATGAGAAATTCTACTTGGTTCGTAAAATCTCCACAATGAGGGGAGTGTATAATCTTCATGCCATTCAGCTCTTCTAGCTCTATGTAAATCGCGGTTAGCTTCATATATATTAAAAGTAGGTACGATAGTAAAGTCTAGAGAAATAAGTTCATTCATCACATTATTCCAATGATTAGAATAGGGTTCAGCTGCTTGTTTCCATAGTTTTCCCGCCTCTTCAAATCTGTGTTGCTCATTTTGGTAATTATAATTTGAGGGGTAATTCTGAACAGTCCTATCCTTAAATAATGCTTCTGGTAAACCATACCAATGCTCCATTGAAGTTAACCCTGCTCTAGCAGAATTTAATACATTCCATCTAGCTACACTTAGCTGAGCATGGTGCATAGCTGAGCCTAAACCTAATTTTTTATTTTCATCCAAGGCTGCTTTCATTATTTCAGGTTCAGCTCCAAAAAATTTAATTCCATCGGCTCCTTTTTTTGCATTCGCTCTAACCCAAGTTCTTGCCATTTCTGGTGTACTTACTGGTAAATCATTAAGAGGGTTAAAACCTTTACTTTTCTGTCCAAAACTAGTATAAGCGAAAATTCTAGGAGCTACAATTTTATTCTCAGCACTCAATTTTTTTAAATTGACAGCCCAGTCAACTCCTCTTCCTCCAGGTTCTCTGACAGTGGTTATCCCGTGAGCCATCCAGAGTCTAAATACATAGTCATAATCTGCACCTTGTCCAGTACCTCCAATATGACCATGCATGTCAATAAAGCCTGGAAGCAGAAACATTCCGTTTGCATCTAATTGAAATCCACCTTGCTTAAGTTTGGGTCTAGATGAATCTTTTATTTCAACTCCAGGGTATCCTACACTTTTAATATTAGCGATAATATTATTTTCCACAACAATATCAACAGGCCCTCTAGGTGGGGAGCCATCTCCATTGATTAAAGTTACACCTCTAATTATAAGTTGGTCATAGGGTCCGTTGCCTAAATATTTTTCTTGGCTATAAACATTTATTGAAAATAATAGAAGAAATGATATAATATAATTTTTCATAAAATTTATTTTTCTTCTGATGGTAATGTGATATTATCCCCTAAGAAAATAGCATTAAGAAATAATTTATTAGTTCCATACCAACTACCTCTAAAGTTTGGATTATCAGCAAATAATATTACTCTACCGTCATCAATTTCAGAAACAATCAAAGAAGCAGAGCCTGGTATATAATCTCTTTTATTTAAATCAGAAATGTATCCATCAACATGAAATTTTTTAGAGTAAACTGCTACTGATGAATACTCATTTTTACTTTTGTTTATAAAAACATTATTATTCTTGTAAACAGTAATTTTCTCATCATTATAGCCAAATGCTAGAGGATGAGTTAAGTCTAAATCTACACTGAGAATTGATCCCCCAATTTTTTCTCTGCCAATATGCTCACTAGCATCAACATATCTTTTTCTGTTAATGGCTGAATTCTTCTCAGGTTCCACTGATGATTCTTTAACCAAATTATTTGAAATAGCCCAACTGCAAGATGTTCCTATTGTAATTAATGTATTTCCTTTACCAACCCATTTTTTGATTTTATTAATGTCTTTTTTCAAAAGGTTTTCGTATTCACTAGAGACCATTATCAGCGTTGTATATTTGTCGATAGCTATATCATTGAATTGATTTAGTTTAATTTTGGTTAAAGCCATTCCAATTCTTGTGTCCAAAAGATGCCATACTTCACCAGCTTCATATGCATTAACCCCTTCACCAATTAATAGTGCAACCTTTACAGGTTTATTGATTTTAAAATTATTACTTCCCAAATCTATTCCCTTCATACTATACCCTGATTCTGAGTTATAAACAGGAACTTCATATTTATTTTGCATTTCATTTATAATTTCAAACAGTTTATCTGATGATACTTTTTGTTTGCTTACAGGTATTAAAACTGAACCATAATTAAATTTCATGGTGGAATTTGTTCCATTTACTTTTAATGTAAATGGTTTAAATGCAGAATAAGTAATAATATTATTTTTTTGTAAATGATTCAAAGCAGCAGGTGAATTATAGTCATCCCAATCAAGTATATAAGCATAATTAGAATTTTTTGGCTTTAAATTTTTTACAAAACCTTCAGTACTTTTTATTTCAGATTCACCAAAAAAACTTTTAAGTTCTTTGGACTTCATATTATACATATTTGAAACACTCCAGGCTGATGCGTCATAGAATACACTGTCAACATATTTACTATGAGTCTCAAAGAAATTTTTAACCATTCTGGATTGAGGCTGGTTTACGGGAACAACATATTTACCTTTACTATTGTATACCTTGATATTATGGATTAATAATTTATCGATGAAAGCTTTATTTCTGTTTTGATCATACATGTCACCAAACTCATAAGCTTTTACTTTTTCGTTTTTAAACTCTGTGACTGAAGAATTAAAGAATCTCATTTGATAATCTCTTAGCAGATCTTTATTATCAACTGCGGCCTCAACTGTGGCAATAGTTGATAAATATTGGTTTTTAATTGTAAATCCAAAAGACATTGTTCCGTAGTTGGTTTCCTGTAAGTGCCCCCTTGAACTTGCCTGTTCAAATAGTATTGCTACAGCGCCTTGAACATCAGGATATGAGGAGCCATAGCCTGGATAAGTTTCATCAAATGATTCTTTGGTGTAGTAAAAGGAACCAATACTATCTAGTGCTTTAACATAGTATTCAGCAAAAATTGGACTTAAAACAGTGTAGTTTTCATCGGGAATCATAGGCTTTACTGATGCATTTCTTTTCATTGGTTCAAAGAAATAATTACTATTCGTACCCATTTCATGAAAATCAGTAACAACATTTGGATACCAGTTGTGATACCATTCTAATTTACCTCTGCTTTCAGGATTAATTCCTAATAACCAATCTCTGTTTAGATCAAACCAGTAGTGATTCGTCCTGCCCCCCGGCCAAGCTTCATTGTGCTCAGCATCATTGCTATCTGCAACAAGATTAATTGATTTGTACCTATTTGCCCATTGTGAATGCCTGTCTCTTCCGTCTGGGTTAATTGTTGGATCAATAAAAATAACCGAGTTTTGAATTAATCTTTTGATTTTATTGTTTTTGGATGAAACCAGCGTGTAGGCTGCAAGTATAGCAGCTTCAGCACTGGAGGGTTCATTACCATGAACCCCGTATCCTAAATTTACAATTATCGGTAAGCTACTATCAATTTCTGTTTTTATCCCAGGAACAGTATGCTTAAGATGTTCATTCTTGATTTTTTCTAAATTATTTAAATTTTCGGATGACGAAACTGTAAGCATAATTAAATCTCTACCTTCATGAGATTCACCATATTTTATGATTTGAGCTTTTTCAGAAATATTCGACAAATATTTTAGATAAGCCACAATTAGGTCATGACGAGTGTGTTCAAATCCAATTTCATAACCAAGATATTCTTCAGGGCTTTGAATATTATTATCATATGGGCCGTTATTTTCAAGGAAATAATCCTGAGCTGTAGTTGTATTTAAACTAAAAATAAAAGCTATAAATATTGTTGTTAATCTCATAATTTTAAATTTTAGGCGAACTATAAATTTAATAATTAATATTTATTGATTTGTTTTCGATGTATATTTTTAATTTTACCCAATGCGATTGATTTTACTTTTTATTGTTTTTTTATTTCTTTCATGTAGAGGTGAAAAGAGATATGAAGATTTCAATTTAACCGATTATCAAAGGCAGGTTAATAATTATTTTAAAGACGCTTCTGTTTCCCCTCTCAAGACTAAAGATTTAAAAAATTTTAAAGGACTTGATTTTTTTGAATTTGATTCGTTATATGTTGTTTATGCTAAAATTCAGCAGACACCCAATAGCTTACCTTTTAAAATGAAAACAACTACTAATATACCAGCTGATTTTAGAATGTATGGAAAATTAATTTTTAATCTCAATGATGAGCAACATTCATTAACAGTTTATGAAAATCTTGATTATATAGGTATGGATGGCTATGAAAATTATTTATTTCTTCCATTTCTTGATCAAACAAATGGATATGAAACTTATGGTGGTGGTAGATATATAGATCTATACCAATATGATAATGATTCCATACTAATCAATTTCAATCGAGCCTATAATCCTCAATGTGTATATGATGAAAATTTTTCATGTCCGATTGTACCAAGGGATAACTTATTAAATATAAGAGTAGAAGCCGGGGTTAAAAACTTTGTCAAAAATTATTAAAGCTATTTGTTGGTGAGATAAAAACCAATAAAAATAGCTAAAATTCCAATTAATACAGAGCCAATGGTATAAAATGAGAAATTAAAAATTTCTCCGTTTTTTATAAGTTCCAAATTCTCATTTGCAAAAGCTGAAAATGTAGTAAATCCGCCACAAAACCCAGTGGCTAATAAAATTGTTTGATTTGACGTCAGTGTATTTTCCCTTTGAGCATATCCTAATATTAGTCCAATCAAAAGACATCCCAGCATATTAACAGTGAATGTTCCAAAGGGTAAAACTTTTGAGTATTGGTTCATTGTAATGGTAACTAAATATCTAAGACCACTTCCTAATCCACCACCTAAAAAAACTAATAGAAAACTTTTCATAATTATTATCTAAACTAATTTAATCTTAATTGTTTAATCATCATTATTTATTATAAGAAATAATATCAAAAAACCCTATATTTACTAGTCACATAAGACCCTTAATATGAAAAGACTAATTATAATTACGGCTTTACTTTTTATTGTAAGCTGTCAACAAGAATCGAAGATGGATCCAAATATAAACCCATTTTTCCAAGAATGGAATACACCATATGAAGTACCTCCATTTCTGGACATAAAAGATGAGCATTATATGCCAGCTTATGAGCAAGGAATGAAAGAAAATCTTGAAGAAATTGACGCAATCGTTAATAATCCTGAAGACCCAACATTTGCTAATACCATAGAAGAACTTGAAAGAACCGGAAAATTGCTTTCAAAGGTAGGACGTGTTTTTTCAAATTTAGCCAGTTCTAATACGAACCCTAAATTACAAGAATTACAGCGTCAGTTAAGCCCTATGCTTTCAGCTCATTATGATAAAATCTCTTTAAATGAAGCTTTGTTCAATAGGGTTGATGCAATTTGGCAAGAGAGAGAAAATTTAGATTTGTCCAGAGAACAGACTAAATTACTTAATGATACCAGAAAGGGATTTGTACGTAGTGGCGCACTATTAAGTGAAGATCAAAAAGATAGAATCTCTGAAATTAATTCAAAGATTTCCGGATTGTCAACATCATTTGGCCAAAACCTTTTAGCTGAAACAAATGGTTTTGAACTTATTTTGGAAGCATCAGATTTAGAAGGTTTATCAGATGGAGTAATAGCGGCAGCAGCTGATGCGGCTTCACAAAAAATGGATTCGGCTGAGTCCGATGAGGTAAAAGACAAGTATAAAGACAAATATGTTTTTACTCCACACAGAAGTAGTATGTATCCGTTTTTAACAGAATCAACGCGTAGAGATTTGAGAGAAAAATTATATAATTCTTATTTAATGCGTGGGGATAATAATAACGAAACTGACAACAAAGAAATTGCAGCCCAAATTGCTAAACTTCGTGCAGAAAGAGCCCAAATAATGGGATATAAATCACATGCTCATTTTATTTTAGATGACAACATGCTTAAAACCCCGGAGGAAGTTTATGATTTATTATACAAGTTATGGAAGCCTGCGGTCAAAAGAGCTAAAGTTGAGGTAGCTGATATGCAAGCTGTTGCTAATGCAGAAGGACACAACTTTAAAGTAGCTGCCTGGGATTGGTGGCATTACTCTGAAAAAGTTCGCAAAGAAAAATATGATTTAGATGAATCTGCTATCAAGCCATATTTATCTTTAGATAATGTTCTTCAAGGCGTTTTCAATACAACTAATAAATTGTGGGGATTAAATTTTACTGAGATTTTTGATATTGATCTTTATCATCCTGATGCTAGAATATGGGAAGTTACAGATAAAGATGGTAGTCATTTAGGTATTTTTATCGGAGATTATTTTACCAGGTCTAATAAGCGCGGTGGAGCTTGGATGAGTAGTTTTAAGGGTCAGTCAAATCTTGACGGTAGAGAACGCCCAATAGTGGTAAATGTTTGTAATTTCCCTGCACCGGTTGGAGATGATCCAGCTTTATTAAGTTTTGATAATGTGGTTACATTATTTCACGAGTTTGGTCATGCCATGCATGGAACTTTAACCGACGTAAAATACGGAAGTATGGCAGGCACATCTGGTCCAAGAGATTTTATTGAATTACCTTCTCAATTACTTGAGCACTGGGCAAGTGAGCCCCAGGTATTAAAATCTTTTGCAACACACTATGAGACAGGAGATTCAATTCCTGATGAATTAATAGAAAAATTATTAAATGCCTCAAAATTCAATCAAGGATTTATTAATACGGAATATTTAGCTGCTTCATTATTAGATATGGATTGGCATACAATTTCTGCTAATGATAAACTTAAAGACGCTAATAAGTTTGAATCAGAATCAATGAAAAAAGTTGGTCTGATAGGTGAAATAGCACCAAGATATAGAACCACTTATTTTGCTCATATTTTCTCTGGTGGGTACTCATCAGGCTATTACAGCTACGTTCACGCAGCAGTACTTGACTCTGATGCATTTGAAGCATTTAAAGAAGCTGGAGATGTTTTTGATCCAGATCTTTCTTCAAAATTGAGATCTAGTATCTACTCAATGGGGTCAACTGAAGAAGCAATGGATTTGTTCGTAGAATTTAGAGGTAGAAAGCCTGTTATTGAGCCGTTATTAAAAGTTAGAGGATTAGACGGTAGTGAATAAATTTACTTACTAACATTTCATTATGAAGGTTATTAGGTTCATTCTCTTATCGTTTATTATTCTTACCAGTTTTAATACTTTTTCTCATAACCCTGAAGATTTTATGATTGCTGAAATTGAACGGGGCCAAATGTATTTTGAAAATGACGAAATTGCAGCCGAATACGGAGCCGCTCTAAAAAGACAAAGGATTCGGCGTTTAGCAGCTATGCCATTTTACAAAAAGTTTTACATTTTTGTCAAAGCTGGTTTTGAACATATTATTCCTCAGGGAATTGATCATATACTTTTTGTTCTTGGTCTGTTTTTTTCATGTATAACCTTTCGGGCACTTCTTTGGCAGGTAACCGCATTCACCGTTGCTCACAGTATAACTCTTATTCTCGCGGCTCAAGGTTTTGTTCAATTAAGGGGTGATATAGTTGAGGCAATTATTGCATTATCAATTGTTTGGGTAGCCGTAGAAAATGTTCTGTTCAAGAAGACAAGTAAATGGAGATATTCTATAGTGTTTGCGTTTGGTTTATTACATGGTCTTGGTTTTGCAGCTCTACTAACACAATATGGATTGCCAAAAGATAATTTTATTTCAATGCTATTAGCATTTAATATTGGAGTTGAATTTGGGCAGTTGGCTGTTTTACTTTTAGCCTTTATACTAATCAAATTAATTATGAAAAAAAACTGGTACAGCAATGAGATAAAAATACCAGCATCTCTTATAATTGCTGGAATTGGTTTGTTTTGGTTTATTGAAAGGATAATTTGATAATAAATAAGCCTATTTTTTTAATAACTAGACAATTACTTTAATCTAATTTTCTAAAACATTTTATATTTTTGAGAAAGGATTGCTTGATGTTAAAGGTTGGTAATTTCTTAAAATTTATCTTAAACAAATATAAATTTTATAGTTGCAATTAAACCAATAAAAGCTATGAAGGCCAATAAAACCCAAGCACTCCCTTTATAGTACTTTTTGTGAAGTTCAGCATCTTTTTTGTAGGCCATAAATAGTACTATTGAAAAACATATTGTAAATAATACTGCAAAAACTAATTGACCTTGAGAAAACATTTTTTTTGCGAATCTAATAAATATTAAAATAATTTAATGCCATGAAGGATAAAATATTAGCTGTTAAAGAATTTCATAAAGCCTTTAAACTAGATTACCTAGACAAACCTAAAGCTGACTTGGGAATGGATAAAAATAAATTAAGATTTAATTTAATGAAGGAAGAAAATGAAGAATATTTTGAAGCCGCAAACAATAACGATATGGTTGAGGTTGCTGATGCACTCGGAGATATGCTTTATATTCTTTGTGGAACCATAATTGAGCATGGTATGGAACATAAAATAGACGAAATCTTTAGTGAAATTCAAAACAGTAATATGAGCAAATTAGATGCTGATGGTATTCCAATTTACCGTGAAGATGGAAAGGTTCTTAAAGGGCCCAATTACTTTAAACCTGATATTGAGAGAATATTAAATTCCTAAACTTTGTACCTCCAACTATGATGATCTGCAAGTTGGTTGGTTTGAATTCCTACTAAATTTGACTTGAGCTTTTCTGCATAAGAGGTATCCAGTTCATCCAACTCAAACAATTCTCCCTTATGTTGAAAGGCATTAATCTGGCTTACTACAGCAGCAGTTCCTGACCCAAAGATTTCTTTTAGTGAACCGTTTTTCGCGGCATTTTTTAATTCGTCAACTTTTAGCTTTTTAATTTCTACATCAATTCCATTATCCTTGGCAATTTGAATTAGACTTTTTCTAGTTACTCCATCTAAAATTGTGTCTGTTGTAGGTGCAGTTATTAAAGTGTCATTAATTCTGAAGAAAATATTCATTGTACCCGCTTCTTCTAAATAATTGTGCTCATTTGCATCTGTCCAAATAACTTGATCAAATCCTTCATCATTTGCAAGTCTGGTTGGATAAAATTGGCTAGCATAATTTCCGGCAGCTTTGGCATAACCAACTCCCCCTGAAGCAGCTCTACTAAATTTATCTGCGACAAGTACCTTTAATTTTTTCGTGTAGTATAGAGTTGCAGGCGCACAAATAATCATGAACTTATAGTTTTTGGAAGGAACAGCTTGAATCGCGTATTCATTTCCTATAACAAAAGGTCTAATATATAATGATCTTCCGTCTCCTTGCTTAACCCAATCCCTGTCAATATTTACTAATTCAGTCAATGCCTTATAAAATAATTCTTTAGGAAATTCAGGAATTGCCATTCTAACGGCTGACTTATTAATTCTTTCAAAATTTTGATCAGGTCTAAATAACCACACCTCATCATTTTTATCTTTATAAGCTTTCATGCCTTCAAAGATTGCCTGACCATAATGCAACACACTTGCCGATGGTTCAATAGAGATTGGTTGATAAGGTTTAATTGTTGGATTTACCCATTTACCATCAATAAAATCACATTCAAACATATGATCAGTAAAGACAGAACCAAAAGAGAAATTATTAAAATCTACATCATTAATTTTACTTTTTTCAATTCTTGTAATTTTGATATTTTGAATCATGATAAAAAGAATAAAAATTCACGCAAAATTAATCAATTAAATTATATTTACTCCAACTTACAAATTATAAATGAAAGTATTAATTACAGGTGCTACTGGTTTGATTGGTTCAAGAATTGTTAAAGACTGTCTTGAAAGAGATATCAAAGTTAATTTTTTAACCACCAGAAAAGATAAGCTAGACAGTCTTGCTGGATGTGATGGTTTTTATTGGGATCCTCAAAAAAACATAATTGATATAAATTGTTTTAACGAAATTGACTCAATTATAAATTTATCAGGTGCTTCAATTTTTAGAATTTGGACAAAAAAAAATAAAGAATTTATTTTAAAAAGTAGAGTTCAAAGTTTGAACTTTTTAAGAGAGCAGCTAATCGAAAATGGTGTAAAAATACAATCGATTGTTTCAGCAAGTGGTATTGGAGCATACCCAAGTTCTGACGAAAAAGAATTTTATGAAACCGAGTCAGATAGAAGTAATTATTTTCTTGCTGATGTTATTAAAGAATGGGAAAAAGCTACATCGTCTTTCGAAATAATCGCAGAAAGAGTGTCGATTGTTAGAATCGGCCTAGTTTTGTCCAGTATGGGTGGAGTTTTAAAGCAGACCATGCAGCCAATGTTATTTGGATTTGGAGTATATTTTGGTTCAGGCAGACAATGGCAATCATGGATTCACATAAACGATATTTCTCAAATCTTTATATACATTATCAAAAATAGATTATCGGGAATTTATAATGGAGTTGCACCGAATCCATTAACTAATTATGAGTTTACTAAGATAATTTCTAAAGTCAGAAAATTTGTTTTATTTATAATTCCTGTACCAAGATTATTCCTCAGACTGATTTTTGGGGAAATGCACATTATTCTTTTTAAAAGCCAAAGGGTTTCAAGTAAAAAAATTGAGCAGTCAGGATTTAATTTTAAATTTCGAAACTTCAGATCTACAATTGAAAATCTACTTACGTGACATTATGGCACTAATTTCAATATGGCAGTAATTTTGCAATAAATAAATAAAATCAGATAGATGGCTAAGAAAAAATCAAAAAAGAAAGTTGAAATTGATAAGAATACCGAGGCAGTCGAAAATCAGGTTGATAAAGTTAATTTAGAAGACCAATTTAAGGAGGAAAAGGATAAATTCTTAAGGCTCTTTGCGGAATTTGAAAATTATAAGAGAAGAACTGCCAAAGAAAGGATTGAGCTTTTCTCCACAGCAAGTGAAGAGGTTATGGTTTCATTATTACCAATTTTAGATGATTTTGATCGGGCATCAACTGAAATAGAAAAGGACAAAGACAATGAGGTTTTTAAAGGGGTTTTATTAATTAAAAATAAACTTTTTGATTCTTTGAAATCTAAGGGTTTAGCTCTAATCGAAGTTAATAAAGGAGATGAATTTAACGCAGATGATCATGAAGCTGTAACTCAGATACCAGCCCCAAGCAAAGATATGGAAGGAAAAATCATTGATGTCATCGAAAAAGGGTATAAGCTTGGTGAAAAGGTAATCAGATATCCAAAAGTTGTTATAGGGAAATAGTTATGAAGGAAGATTATTACAAAACATTAGGGGTTAGCAAAGGCGCATCAGCATCTGAAATTAAAAAGGCTTATCGAAAAATGGCCATAAAATATCATCCTGATAAAAATCCAGATGATAAAGCCGCTGAAGAAAAATTTAAAGAGGCTGCTGAGGCATATGATGTGCTAAGCAATCCAGAAAAAAAATCTCGATATGACCAATTTGGTCATCAGGCTTTCCAAAATGGTGGTGCTGGTTTTGGAGGAGGAATGAATATGGATGACATTTTTAGCCAATTTGGAGATATTTTTGGAGGTGCTTTTGGTGGTTTCGGTGGTTTTGGTGGGTCTCAAGGAAGACGAGTGATAAAGGGAAGTAATTTAAGGGTTAGAGTAAACCTAAACCTTGAAGAGATATGTAATGGAGTTGAGAAAAAAATAAAAGTTAAGAGAAAGGTCTTAGCACCAGGAGCAACTTTTTCAACATGTCCACATTGCAATGGTACTGGAAAGGTAACCAAAGTAACCAATACAATTTTAGGTAGAATGCAAACCTCTACAACATGTCCTCATTGTGGTGGTTCTGGTCAAATTTTAGATAATAGGCCAAGTGGTTCCGACGCAAATGGAATGATAATAAAAGAAGAAACTGTTAAAATACCTATACCAGCAGGAGTTGTTGACGATATGCAGCTAAAAGTTTCAGGAAAAGGTAATGAAGCGCCTGGAAATGGTATCAGTGGTGATTTGTTAGTGATAATAAACGAGGTCCCACATAAAAAACTTCAAAGAGAAGGTGATAATTTACACTATGAATTATATGTCAGTATTCCTGACGCAATTCTTGGATCTAATAAAGATATTGAAACAGTTTCTGGTAAAGTTAGAATTAAGATTGAGGCAGGTATGCAATCTGGAAAAATTCTAAGACTTCGCGGAAAAGGTATACCGAGTATTAATGGTTATGGCACAGGTGATTTACTTGTTCATGTAAATGTTTGGACTCCAAAAACCCTTGATAAGAAACAGAAACAGTTTTTTGATTCAATGAAAGAAAATGAACATTTTGAACCAAAGCCTGAAAATTCTGAAAAGTCATTTTTTGACAGGGTCAAAGACATGTTTTCTTAATTTTTTATTAAAAATTTATTACAAAATAAATTACTTAATCAATTAATATTATATTTAGGTTTCGGCAAAATATTTTATGAAAAATCTTCTTAGCATTGATTCCGTTTCAAAAAATTTTGGATCATTTACTGCACTTAATAATGTTTCCATTAATATTCCTGAGGGATGTATTTATGGTTTATTAGGTCCAAATGGCGCTGGGAAAACGACTCTAATCAGAATTATAAACCAAATTTCATTGCCTGATACAGGAAAAGTATTTTTCAATGACCAGGAACTCAATGCCAGTCATATTAGGCAAATCGGATATTTACCTGAGGAACGTGGCTTATATCCCAAAATGAAAATTGGGGAGCAGGCAATTTATCTGGCTCAACTAAAGGGAATGGATAGAAAAACAGCAAGACTGGAATTGAAAAAATGGTTTGAAAAGTTTGAGATTTCTGATTGGTGGAATAGAAAAGTTACAGAACTCTCAAAGGGAATGGCTCAAAAGGTTCAGTTTATTGTAACGGTACTACATAAACCTAAATTATTGATATTTGATGAGCCCTTTTCTGGATTTGATCCCATTAATGCCAATTTGATAAAGGATGAAATCTTAAAACTCAACAAAGATGGTGCAACTGTAATATTTTCAACTCACAGGATGGAGTCCGTTGAAGAGCTTTGTGAAAATATTGCCTTAATCAATAATTCAAATAAAATTTTAGATGGAAATTTAGATAAAATAAAGAAAGATTTTAAGACAAATACTTTTGAAGTTGCAGTCAACAGTCCTAATGCTAAAAATCTTGAGAGTAAATTAAAATCGGAGTATGAAACTTTTGCTCCTACATTCAGAACTATTGGAGACAACTTAAGGTTGAATATTAGATTAGCCTCTGGTCAAAATTCTAAAAAGCTTATAAGTTTGCTAAATAGTGATTCCCAATTGATTCATTTTAATGAGGTAATACCCAATGTAAACGAAATATTTATTAATTCAGTTCAAAACGATTAATATGGAAAAATTTTTGATTATTACATCAAGAGAGTATTTGAATAAAATAACTAATAAAACTTTCATTTTATCAACGCTCTTTACTCCTTTAATTCTTGTCGGACTGATTTTTCTAATTGGTTGGTTTGCAAGTATTAACAATGACCAAGTAAACAATGTTTCTGTTGTTGATAAATCTGGTTATATTTTTGATAAGTTAGAATCAACAGAATCAATAAAATATATCCAATTAGAAGATTTTGATTTAGAAGAAGCTAAATTAATATCAAAAACCAAATCCGATTTTGGGTTGTTATTTATTGAGAATCTTCAATCTCCCAAAGAAATTGCTGAAACAATTACTTTCTATTCTGAAGATGCCCCGTCCTTAACAGTGATTGGTAATATTGAAAATCAACTAGAAAATATTTTAACCAATAAAAATTATAAAATTAATAATATTGATATTAACAAGATTAATGACAATAAAGTATACGTAAGTCTATATCAAGAAACATTTCAAGGAAAAAAAACTACGAAGGCTGATAGTGCCGTTGGTTTAATTTTTGGGTTGTTTTTAGCTTTTCTACTATATATGCTAATTTTCGCTTATGGCGGAATGATTATGGCAAGTGTAATTGAAGAAAAAAGTAGTAGAATAATTGAAGTTATCGTTTCATCCGTCAAGCCATTTTATTTGATATCAGGTAAAATTATTGGTACTTCATTAGCTGGGATTACTCAATTTATTGTTTGGGGCGTGTTATTTTACGGATTTAGCTTCTTTATATCTACAACTTTTGGTATCACTACAACATATGATAATAATGAATTTATGCTAGCTGCTGAAAGTAATGCCATTTCGGAAGCTTCACTTAACATGTTATCGTCATTCTTTAATCTCCCATTAATCAACATACTAACATCTTTTATATTTTACTTTATAGGTGGTTATTTACTCTTTTCTTCTATGTTTGCTGCTGTTGGTGCTGCAGTTGATAATCAAACTGATGCTCAACAATTATTGTTGCCCATTACTTTCATCGTAATAATCGCTTTATATGTAGGTATATTCACTGCTGAAAATCCTGACGGAATAGTATCAGTCATTTTTTCAATGATCCCCTTTACCTCACCAATAGTAATGATGATGCGAATTCCTAATGGCGTTCCAATTTCTGAGCAGATCATTTCATTATTTATTTTATACTTAACCGTAATTTTGATTATTTGGATTGCAGCTAAAATCTATAGAATTGGTATATTGATGTATGGAAAAAAACCATCCTACAAAGAATTGATTAAATGGCTTAAATACTAATATTATGTCTAAAATTTTAATAATCGAAGATGAACCTGCAATCAGAAGGGTTCTAGTAAAAATTCTCTCAGAGGAAGATAAATCTCATGAAATTGATGAAGCTGAAAACGGTATTGATGCAATTAACCTAATAAAGAAAAATTCTTATGATTTAATTATTTCAGATATAAAAATGCCAAAAGTTGATGGAATCGAGGTCTTAGATTATTCTAAGAAAAATACTCCAGAAACTCCAATTATAATGATTTCTGGTCATGGAGATTTGGAATTAGCTGTTGATTCTATGAAAAAAGGAGCTTTTGACTATATTTCCAAACCTCCAGATTTAAATAGATTACTAACAACGGTTAGGAATGCATTGGACAGAAAACAACTTGTTGTAGAAAATAAGTTACTGAGAAAAAAAATCAGCAAGAATTTTGAAATGATAGGAAAAAGCAAGGCTATCAACGAAATAAAAGATTTGATTGATAAAGTTGCTGAGACTGATGCTAAGATTTTGGTTAATGGACCTAATGGTTCAGGAAAGGAACTTGTTGCTAAATCAATACATAATCTAAGTAAAAGAGCTCACCAGCCACTAATTGAAGTTAATTGTGCTGCAATCCCAAGTGAATTGATTGAAAGTGAATTATTTGGTCATGTTAAAGGATCATTTACTGGTGCAGTAAAAGATAAGGTTGGAAAATTTGAGGCAGCTCATAATGGTACGATTTTTCTAGATGAAATTGGAGATATGAGTTTGTCTGCTCAAGCAAAAGTATTAAGGGTTCTTCAAGATAATTGTATTCAAAAAGTTGGTGGAGGAAAAGATATTAAAATTGATGTTAGAGTCATAGCTGCTACTAATAAAGATTTAAAAAAGGAAATTGATGATGGAAAGTTTAGAGAAGACTTATACCATAGACTAGCGGTTATAATAATCGATGTGCCTTCTTTAAATTCAAGAAAAGATGATATTCCACTATTGATTAATCACTTTGCAAAAAATATTGCTGATTCACAGGGAAGTGAGATTAAAAAATTTTCCAATAAAGCAATTGATTTAATGAAAAAATACGATTGGTCAGGAAATGTAAGGGAATTAAGGAATGTAATTGAAAGATTAATTATTCTGGGTGATAAAGAGATTTCTGCAAAAAACGTAAAAGATTTCATAAAAATATAGAGTGAGAGTAATATTAATTTTTTTTATTTCTGTTGTAACTTTTGCCCAAACTGATGAGAAAGTATTTAGAGATATTTACACTAATTCTTTGACACAAGGTAAAAGTTATGAGTGGTTAGATTACCTTTCTAATCAGATTGGAGGCAGGTTATCTGGCTCATTAAATGCTGAAAGAGCAGTTAATTGGACAAAGTCTGAATTAGAGCTTTTAGGACTTGACAAGGTTTGGCTTCAGCCAGTTATGGTACCAAAATGGGTTAGAGGTGCTCCTGAATTTGCTTATATTGAAATATCTCCAGGAAATACTACACAAGTGAAGATATGCGCATTAGGAGGTTCAATTTCTACCCCTATTACTGGACTCAAAGCAAACCTAGTAGAAGTAAATAGTTTTGAGGAGCTTGAAAGTTTAGGTAGGGATAAAATACAGGGAAAAATTGTTTTTTATAATAGACCAATGGATGCTACTTTAATCGATACTTTCAAGGCTTATGGTGGATGTGTCAATCAGCGCTATGAAGGTGCAGTACATGCAATAGAGTATGGTGCAGTTGGTGTTATTGTCAGGTCCATGAACTTAAAAATTGATGATCTACCACACACGGGAAGTATGACCTATGGTGAAATCCCTGTAAAGGATAGAATTCCTTCAGCTGCTATTAGTACTCAACATGCTGATTTGCTAAGTTCTATGTTAAAAATGGACAACGATATACAATTCTATTTTAAACAAAATTGCAAACAGATGGACGATGTTCTTTCGCACAATGTTATAGGAGAAATAACTGGATCTGAATTTCCAGATGAATATATCTTGGTTGGTGGCCACCTTGATTCCTGGGATATTGGAGATGGCTCACATGATGACGGAGCAGGATGTGTTCAATCTATGGACGTATTAAGGTTATTAAAAGTTTCAGGAATTACACCCAAAAGAAGTATTAGGGTGGTATTATTTATGAATGAAGAAAATGGTTTAAGGGGAGGAAAAAAATATGCAGAGGAAGCTTTTAGAAAAGGGGAGAACCATATTTTCGCTTTGGAAAGTGATGCAGGTGCATTTACCCCTAGAGGCTTCTATTTTGATACCGATGAAAGCAACTTTACTCAGATATTGAGCTGGAAGGAGCTTTTCAAACCTTATTTAATTCATTTTTTTGAATTAGGAGGTAGTGGAGCTGATATAGGTCCTTTAAAGACGCCTTACAATGTTCTTAGTGGGTTGAAACCAGATTCACAAAGATATTTTGATCATCATCATTCTGCTAATGATATTTTTGAAACCATTCACAAAAGAGAACTTGAACTAGGAGCTGCAACTATGACAGCTTTGGTTTATCTGATAGATAAATACGGAATTGTTAACAAGGTTAAGCTCTAAGACTTAAAAGAGTTAATTGTTTTTCTAATTGAAATTAATCTGCTTAATATCTCCTCTAGACTTTTAATTGGCAGCATATTCTTGCCATCACTTAGTGCATTTTCTGGGTCAAAATGAGTTTCAATAAATAATCCATCAACTTCATTAACAATACCGGCGCGGGCAATAGTTTCTATCATATTCGGTAAACCTCCAGTGACACCTGAGGTCTGATTAGGTTTTTGCAATGAATGCGTAACATCTAGTACTGTAGTTGCATATGATTTCATTGTAGGTATTCCTCTAAAATCTACAATTAAATCTTGGTAGCCAAACATTGTACCTCTATCGGTAACCATCAAATTTTCATTTCCAGATTCAATAATTTTATTAACTGCAAACTGCATACTTTCAGGACTCATAAATTGCCCTTTTTTAAGATTTATGACTTTGTTTGTTTTTGCCGCAGCTACCAATAAATCTGTTTGCCTTACTAAAAATGCAGGAATTTGAAGTATATCAACATACTCAGCTGCAACTTGTGCATCATTTTCATTATGAATGTCAGTAATCACCGGTATATCAAGATGATCTCTAATCTTTTTTAATATTCTTAATGC
>CACLPI010000021.1 GCA_902608795.1 uncultured Bacteroidota bacterium | reverse complement strand
AAAAAAAATCTACTGTAATCCCGATATAGTTGATCCAAAAACTGTCAAATCTAAATATGATTCCGAGATAATTGAGGTTAATAATGATATATACTCAAAAATAAGCTTTAGGAGCTCCACAGAAGGTGTGGTAGGAGTTGTATTGCAAAAAAATAATAATTTCAAATTAGACAATGGTAAAATCAATTTAGCAATTGTTCTTGACGGAATAGAAAAACCGGGTAATATTGGTGCTATTTTGAGAAGCTGTGATTCGGCTGATGTTGATTTGATTATTCTTAATAATGAAAAATGTGATTTGTATAACCCAAATGTGATTAGATCAAGTTTAGGATCAATATTTTCTCTAAAAATTGTTAGTATGAAATCGGATGATACTCTTGATTTTTTAAATAATAATAAATTTAAAATTTATGCAACTTCTCTAAGCTCGAAGAATAGTGTAGAAAAAATTAGATTTGATAGTTCATCGGCCATAGTTTTAGGATCTGAAAGTTCGGGCATTTCAAATTTTTGGTTAAATAACTCAGATAAATTAATCAAAATTCCTATGCTAGGATTAATTGATTCACTTAATGTTTCTGTTTCAGCGGCAATTATATTATATGAAGTAAATAGGCAAAACAACTTTAAAAGATAAGTTCTTAAATAATATATAAAGAAATTGCCTATTAATCTTCTTTATGCTAATTTTAAGATATGCCAATTCATGATGTAGAAATAGAAAAGAAAGCTCTGGCTAAGGAATATAAAGAACTTTTAAAAATTAGTTACCAATCTCTTACTAAGGAAGACAAAAGACTGATCAGAAAAGCTTTTGATTATGCTGTTGATGCTCATCGACACCAAAGAAGAAAATCTGGGGAAGCTTATATTTTTCACCCAATTGCAGTTGCAAAAATTGTAGCTTCTGAAATTGGATTAGATGCAGTTTCAATAGCCTCTGCACTAATTCATGATGTAGTTGAAGACAATTCTGATCATACTCTTGAAAAAATTAAAAATGAATTTGGAGAAAATATTACTAAAATTGTTGATGGTCTAACCAAAATTGGAAAACTTAACACTAAGGGATATTCTGACGTTTCAATTCAAGCTGAAAATTATAGAAAAATGTTACTTACTCTTAATGAAGATGTTAGGGTTATTATAATTAAAATTGCTGATAGGCTTCATAACATGCAAACTCTCTCAAGTATGCCTTATGAAAAACAAATTCAAAAAGCATCTGAAACATTATACATTTACGCCCCACTAGCTCATCGAATTGGACTATACAATATAAAAACCGAATTAGAGGATCTTGGACTAAAGTATACTGACCCTGAAACTTATGATGAGATTTCAGAAAAACTTATTGAAAGCAAAAAAGATCAGGATAAATACATTAAAAAATTTAACTCGATTATTAGCTCAACATTAACAAAAGAAAAACTTAAATACAGCATTAAAGGAAGGACAAAATCTATTTTTTCAATTAATAATAAAATTATAAGACAAGGTATTTCTTTTGAAGAGGTATATGATAAATTTGCAGTTAGAATTATTTATAAATCAAAGCCTGAAAAAGAAAAGTTTGTTGCATGGAAAATTTACTCAATTGTCACCGATCATTTTACCCCTAACCCTACAAGATTAAGAGACTGGATTTCTGCTCCAAAATCTACAGGATATGAAGCTTTACATATCACAGTCGTAGGTCCTAAGAGTAGATGGGTAGAAGTTCAAATTAGAAGTGAAAGAATGGATGAAATTGCAGAAAAGGGTTATGCTGCACATTATAAATATAAACAAAAGGATGATTCTAATGATAATTTAGATTCCTGGATTAATAAATTACAAGAGGCATTAGAAAATTCGGAAACTAATGCAGTTGATTTTGTTGAACAGTTTAAGCTAAACTTATACTCAAAAGAAATTTTTGTATTTACTCCAACTGGTGATTTAAAATCTCTACCCAAAGGAGCCACTCCTCTAGATTTTGCATTTGCAATTCACACTGAAATTGGAATAAAAACTAGAGGTGCAAAAGTGAACGGAAAGTTAGTGCCATTAAATAAAGAATTATCTAGTGGTGATAGAGTTGAAATTTTGACTTCAGATAAAATAAAACCCAGTGCTAACTGGTTGGATTATGCTACTACTGCAAGGGCAAAATCTAAGATTAAAGCCACTTTAAACGAGGAAAAGAAACTTTTAGCTGACAATGGTAAACAAATCCTCAGAAGAAAACTTAAATCTCTTAAAATTAATTTTAATGATAGCATAGTTACTGAGCTTCAAAAATATTTTAAACTAAATACAAGTCAAGACTTATTTTACAGAATTGGAATTAATACAATTGATAATGAAAAATTAAAGAAATTTGTAGCTTCCAGAAGTAATAAATTTATTAGCTACATCAGAAAAAAGATTTCCAGAGGGAAAGAGGCAAAAATAAATACAGATAATCAGGATGAAATTACTTCAAAATATGATTTACTAGTTTTTGGAAATGACGAAGAAAAGCTTGATTATAAGAATGCTAATTGTTGTAATCCAATACCTGGGGATAAAGTATTTGGTTTTATAACAATAAATGATGGTATTAAAATTCATAAAAAAAATTGCAGTAATGCATTAAGTCTACAATCAAATTATGACTATAGAATTATTAAAGCAAAATGGATTGACTCATCACAAGAAAAATTTACCGTGCAGATAAATATTACTGGAATTGATAAATTAGGTTTATTAAATAATATTACTAATGTAATTTCAGAAAATATGAATATTAATATGAAAAGACTTAATTTTGAGACAGCTGGTAATACATTTGTGGGTAATATAATTATTTCCGTTAAATCAAATTTTGAAGTTAATAATCTTATAAAAAAACTAAAGATTTTAAACGGAATCGATAAAATCAAAAGAACATAATCAGTTTAGTAAATTATGACAGAAAATATTGATAATCTAAATACTGTAAAAGAGGTTTTTACAAAATTCCTTGAAAAAAAAGGTTATAGGAAAACTCCAGAAAGATATGCAATCCTTAAGGAAGTATACGAGACTAAATTCCACTTTGACATTGAATCACTATATGTGAAGATGAAAAATAAAAAATATAGAGTTTCAAGGGCTACACTTTATAATACCATAGAACTCCTACGAGATTGTTCACTGGTTAGAAAGCATCAATTTTCAAATGATCATCAAGCATCTTATGAAAAATGTTATTTCAATAATCAACATGATCATTTAATAATAAATGAGTCAGGTGAAGTTTTCGAGTTTTGTGATCCTAGAATAAACACAATAAAAGAGACAATAGAGCAAGTTTTTGATGTAACAATTGATAGCCATTCATTATACTTTTATGGAAAAAAAAATAAAAAAAAATAAATGGCAGTAGACTTATTATTAGGACTTCAGTGGGGTGATGAAGGTAAGGGAAAAATTGTTGATGTTTTAACATCTAAGTATGATATAATAGCTAGATTCCAAGGCGGACCAAATGCTGGTCACACCCTTGTATTTAACGAAAAAAAATATGTTTTACACACTATTCCATCTGGAATTTTTCACAAAGAAAAAATAAACCTTATTGGTAATGGTGTTGTAATTGACCCCGTTATTTTAAATAAAGAAATTGAAAATATTAAAGCAGAAAATGTTGATATTAGCAAAACTTTATTTATATCAAGAAAGGCACACTTAATACTACCAACTCATAGACTTCTTGATGCGGCAAGTGAAAAATCTAAGGGAAAAAATAAAATTGGGTCAACATTGAAGGGGATTGGCCCAACATATATGGATAAAACCGGAAGAAATGGCTTCAGAGTTGGGGATTTAGAATATGAGAATTGGAAAACAAAATATTATGAGCTTTCAAAAAAACATCATCAATTAATTAATTTTTATAATGTTGAGCTTGATTTTAGTCTTGAAGATTTAGAATTTGAATTTTTTGATGCTATTGAAAAGCTGAGAAAAATCAATTTTGTTGACTCAGAAAATTTATTGTTTAAATCTCAAGAAACGAATAAATCCATATTAGCTGAAGGTGCCCAGGGCTCTTTGTTGGACATTGATTTTGGCACCTATCCCTATGTCACCTCATCAAATACAACTGCTGCCGGTGCTTGTACTGGCCTAGGTATATCTCCAAATTCCATAAATGATGTTTTTGGAATTTTTAAAGCCTATACTACCAGAGTTGGATCTGGACCATTTCCCACGGAACTATTTGATGAATACGGGCAAAAAATGAGTAAAATTGGAAATGAATTTGGTGCAACAACCGGAAGGCCAAGAAGATGCGGATGGTTAGATTTAGTGGCGCTTAAATATGCATGTAAGATTAATGGGGTTACAAAATTGATGATGATGAAGACTGATGTATTGAGTGGTTTTGATAAAGTACTCGTTTGTACAAAATACAAATATAGAGGTCAAGTAATTGAAAATCTTCCATATAACCTTTCTGACAGTTCACTTGAACCAATTTATAAAGAGTTTCAAGGTTGGTCTGAAGATTTAAGAAATCTTGAATCTGCTGATGAGTTACCAAATAACTTAAATAACTATATTAATTTTATTGAGACACAATTAAACATTCCTATTGTTATTGTTTCAGTAGGTCCTGATAGAAAAGAAACATTATTTAAATAAATTGGTGAAAAAATCCTTCTTCTTAATCATTATCATTTTTTTTTGTTCATGCATTTATTTAGATGTGAAAGCGCAAGAAAAAACAAAAATAAAAATTGAAAGAGCTGCTTTCTTTGAAAAAGATAAAGTCAAGTACCCAGATGCATCCGTTTTAACAAGAGATAAAAATGATAAAGTACTAATATCTCACGATGGGGTTTTAATGACATGTAATCAGGCTTTTTTTTATGAGGGCAGAAATTTTATTGAGGCATATGGGGAGGTTTCACTTAAGCAAGGTGATACACTTAACTTAAAAGCTAATTATCTAGAATATAATGGAGATACCCGATTAGTTTTTGCTAAAGGAGATGTTATTTTAAATGAACCTGAATCTGATCTATACACTGAATCAATTTATTTTGATAGAAATTTACAAGAAGGATTTTATACAAATAAGGGTAAACTTATCAGAAACTACTCAGATACTATATATAGCTTAAGAGGAACTTTTTTTGCTAAAGAAAAAAAATATCGCTTTGAAAAAGAAGTTGATTTGAGAACCCCAAAATATAATATATATTCAGATGTCTTAAACTATTTTACCGAATCGGGAAAGTCTTATTTCTTTGGTCCGACTGACATTATTACAGATGATTCAAAAATTTATTGTGAAATTGGATACTACGATACCGAAAATGATAACGGATATTTTATAAAGAATTCTAAAATAGATTTCGAAGAATATAAAATTAACGGTGATAGTATATATTTTGACCAGTCTAGAAATTATGCATCTGCAACAAATAATATTAAAATTCTAGATACAATCAATAAAACTTTAACAACAGGTCATTATGCTGAAATTCATCGAAGTGTTGATTCGATGTTCGTTAATAAAAGAGCTCTTATTGCCTCATTCAAGGAAAAGGATACTACATACATTCATGGTGAATCCATAATTATTACCGGAAAAGAAAATGAACAAATTATCAGAGCTTTCATGAATGGTAAAATTTTGAGAAATAATCTAAGTGGAAAATGCGACTCCATTCATTTTAGTCAATTAACAGGAATTGCCCAATTGATAACTAAACAAAGTGACTTTAATGATAGATCAAGAAAAATTAAAAAGCCAATTCTTTGGAGCAACAAAAGTCAAATAACAGGAGACTCTATTCACATCAAATTTGACACTGATAAAAACGTAATTGATTCTCTTTTCGTCTTTGATAATGCTTTTATCATAGAGAAGGATACACTGGAAATTGGTTTTAATCAGATTTCTGGAAAAAGACTAAATGGAAATTTCATTGACGGTAAATTAAAGGAAGTTGATATTATTAAAAATGCTGAATCTGTGTACTATTTGAGAAATTCTGAAAATGAACTGATAGGAATAGATAAATCTAAATCTGCAAAAATAAAAATTTCAATTTCGAAACAAAATATAGATACATTCACAAAAATCAATCAAATTGATGGAAATGTTTACCCCGAGGATGAATTTAATGAAAATGATAAATTATTAAAAGGATTCTTTTTTAGGGAAGATGAAATTATAAAAACAATAGATGATCTTTTTATTGAGGATAAAAAATTCCAATTCACTAAAATCAAAAACCTAGAATAAAAAATTATTAACTCAGATTTTAAAAAATATCAAGCACAAACTAACCCCTATCCGCTTATGATAGAAGTTTCTAAAGCCAAGGGGAGTTATATCTATGACAACGATAATAATAGGTATTTAGATTTTGTTGCGGGAGTCTCAGCTTGCAGTGTTGGGCATTGCAATAAAGAAGTTATAAATGCAATCAGTAATCAATCTGAAAAATACATGCATGTAATGGTTTATGGTGAGTTTGTTACCAAACCTTCTCTTGATTTAGCAAAATTATTGGCTAAAAATTTACCCAAGAGTCTAAATTGCACATACTTTACAAATTCTGGTACAGAGGCATTAGAGGGTTCAATGAAATTAGCCAGAAGGCATACCGGCAGAAAGAAAATTATTGCTGCAAAAAATGCTTATCATGGAAGTACTATGGGGGCACTAACTTTAATGGGCTTAGATGAAAGAAAAAAACCATTTGAGCCACTAATACCTGATGTAGAGTTTATAGAATTTAACTCATTTCAGGATATTCGCAAAATTGACGAAAAAACCTCTTGTGTTATTTTAGAAACCATTCAAGGTAGTGCCGGGTTCATTTTACCTACCGAAGGATACCTAAGCTCAGTGAAAAAAAAATGTAAAGATGTTGGTGCTTTATTGATATTAGATGAAATTCAATCCGGAATTGGAAGAACAGGAAAATTATTTGGTTTTGAAAATTTTGATTGTATTCCTGATATAATTGTGTATGGAAAGGGCCTGGGTGGTGGAATTCCAATAGGAGCATTTACAAGCTCTAAAAAATTAATGGATGTACTTCATGTAAATCCAATTCTTGGTCATATAACCACATTTGGAGCAAACCCAGTAATTACTGCTGCAGCACTTCAAACTTTAAAAATTGTATTAGGTTCTAAAATAATGGAAAGTACTTTGTCAAAAGAAAAACTTTTAAGACAAAAATTAAATCATAAGCTTATCAGCGAAATAAGAGGAGTTGGATTAATGCTTTGTTTGATTATGAATGATTCTGCAATTGCAAATAAATTAGTTTTAGAAGCTAAAAATAGAGGTTTAATTCTTTTCTGGCTTTTAATCGAAAAAAGAGCTGTTAGAATTACTCCACCCCTAACCATTTCTGATAAGGAGATTGAAGAGGGTTGTGATATTATTCTAAATATACTTGACACAATCTAACAGGTGTTAATTAGTTTGTTAAGAAGTTTAAAATCTACTGATTCATTTTAAAACAAATCATATTTATTTTTAATGTAAAGATGATTTAAGATGGATAATGTTAATGACATAAACTTTACGGTAAGTAAATTCGAAAAAATGGTTAAAGAAAATAAAGTTCTTTTCTTTGATTCTTTAGAGTTTGAAAATATTATTTCATATTACATAGATACTGGAAAATTAGCTTATGCAAAAAAGGCCCTCAAACTATCATTAAGTCAACATCCGTCAAATACTAATTTAAACTTATTTGAAATTGAAATCTTTATTCAGGAAGATAAATTAGACAGCGCTTTGGATTTAGTAAATTCTATATTGATGATTGAAAACAATAATTATGAAGCAATAATTCTAAAGTCTAGTATTCTTTCTAAGCAAAAAAAACATAATACATCAATCTCATTACTAAAGAGTATAATAAACAATTATAAAAGTAAAAGTGAATTATTTTATCAGATTGGAATAGAATATTTATTCATGGAAAACTTTTTAAAATCTAGTTATTATTTTAAGAAAAGTTTAAACCATAATTATCTTGACCACAGTGCTCTCTATAATATTCTCTATTGTTATGAAATGATTAGGGATACTAAAGGATTAATAGTGTTCCTTAAAGAATATTTATCTAAAAACCCCTACAGCGAAATTGGATGGCATAATCTAGGCAAAAGTTATGTTAAAGTTAAAATGTATAATGAAGCAATTGCAGCATATGATTATTCGATTTTTTCAGATGATTCATTCACAAGTCCTTATATAGATAAAGGTAAATTATTAGAAAAAATGAAAAGATATGATGAAGCAATTGATAATTACAAAGAAATAATTTCTATTAATCCCAATTCGTCTTATGCCCTATTTAGAATAGCATTTTGCTTTGAGAAGAAGTATGATTTTGAAAATTCGCTGAACTATTATTATAAGTGTGTGAACAATGACCCAAATATGGATAAAGCTTTTTTTAGGCTATCAATGTTTTATTACAGGGAAAAAAAATTCAAAAGGGCCATAGAATATATTGAGAAAGCAATCAAGGCAAATCAAGAAAAATCTAAATACTGGAAAATATATTTAAACTGCTTGTCCAAAACTTCAACAAAAAATTACTAGTTTAACACTAGAATTTTAATATGCGAAGTAGAAATACATTTGATTATATAACATTGTTTTTTAAGGGAGTTTTTATGGGTATTGCGGATGCAATGCCTGGAATATCTGGTGGAACAATCGCTTTATTATTGGGTATTTATGAAGAATTAATCAGATCAATTAGCGAATTGAAACTTAGCCTTTTTTTTGAACTTAAAAAAGGTTTCAACCCTTTTTGGAAAAAATTAAACGGAAACTTTTTATTAGCACTTGTTTCAGGAATTGGAATTAGCTTAATTTCTTTTGTAAAAATTTCAGCCAATTTTTTGGAAAGCTTTCCTCTGTTTATTTGGTCATTTTTTCTAGGATTAATATTTGCAACAGTAAAAGTTATTTATAAATTAATAAACCAATGGAGTAGTTTAAACTTCTTTTTTTTAATTATATCAATAATCTTTTCTTATTTCCTTTCGTCATTCTCTGTTTATGAGACAGATGAGATAAGTTTATTGTATATTTTATTTTCAGGTGTAATTGCCTCATCTGCAATGATTTTACCAGGAATATCAGGCTCGTTAATACTTGTAATTCTAGGAGTTTATGCATATTTAATTAAGTCACTTGATAATTTAGAAATGATTATAATCTTTACATTTATTTCTGGTGCATTAATCGGATTATTGGGTTTTAGCAGAATTCTAAAGTATCTGTTTAATAAACACAGAGATACCACTTACATTATTATGTTAGGATTAGTGATTGGATCAATTGAAAAGGTATGGCCTTGGAATAAAAGTTTTTCTATAGAATTGTCAAACCTTAATTTATTCTTGTCAATATCTCTTGTTATTTTAGGTTTTGTAATAGTTGTACTATTAGAAAGAATAAAAAAGATTAAATGAAGGGTAATAAACCGAAATCTAATTATTTAAAAATTCTAATCAATGGAATACTTATGGGAACTGCCAATAAGATTCCAGGTGTATCAGGAGGTTTAGTTGCAATAGCAATTGGTTTTTATGAAGAATTAATATACAGCTTAAAAAGATTAGATAAAATAGCTTTAAAATATCTATTTGAGGGAAAATTCAAAGATTTTTTAAAACATATTAATGGTAAATTTTTAGTTCTTATTTTATCAGGAATAGTAATTAGTTACTTTTCAACATCTAAGATATTGGAGGTACTATTAAATAATTTTGAAATTTATGTTTGGAGTCTTTTTTTTGGATTAGTTATAGGAACTATTTTTCATCTCAGAACAATTATCGACTTAAATAACTTCAAAAATATTTGTTTCATTATAGTAGGAACCTCGATAGGTGTTTTGTTAAGTTTTGCAAATCCATCACAAGAAAATGACAACTTGTTTTTTGTTTTTATTTGTGGAATAATAAGTGTTAGTGGAATGATTTTACCAGGTCTATCGGGTTCATTTTTACTTATGTTAATGGGTAACTATGTATTACTACTGGTTGATTCAGTAAATGCTCTATACGACAGCTTAAGTGAGATATTAAGAGGAGACTTTTCAAACATATACAGTGATGTCCGTATCAATTATTTAAAGGTATTGTCAGTATTTACTCTTGGCTCAATAACAGGACTAATTTCATTGTCTAAAATTCTTGGTTACCTACTAAGTAAATTCAACCAACTTTGTAATTCTATTATTTTTGGTTTCATAATTGGTTCTCTAGGTGTAATTTGGCCTTGGAAATCTACATTAAGTGTAGAGAACGAATATAAAATAGTTAGATATTTACCTGAGTTCAATGATGAAACATTTTATGCTTTTATATTTATATTAATTGGAATAGTAATAGTTATATTTTTAAGTAGTTATGAAAAAAAGTAGAAAATTCGGCCTGATAGGAAAAAATATAGATTATAGTTTTTCAAAGAAATATTTTTCAGAAAAATTTAAAAAAGAGAATTTGGATTGTACATATTCAAACTTTGACATTGAAAATATTTCACAAATTGAATCAATTTTACAAAAAAATGGGATATCTGGATACAACGTCACTATTCCCTACAAACAGGAAATCATAAAATTTCTTGATGAAATTGATGAAGTAGCTAAAGCTATTGGTGCTGTCAATACAATAAAAAAAATTGATAATAAAAATATAGGATTCAATACTGATTGTATTGGTTTTGAAAAGTCATTTCTTCCATTGATTGAAAATAAAAGACCCAAAAATGCGTTAATTCTTGGTACTGGTGGTGCTTCAAAAGCAGTTGAATATGTTTTAAGAAAATATGGAATTATTTATAGATCAGTTTCAAGAAGCATGGGAAAGTCAGAATTTATATATGGAAATCTAAACTCAGATATTATGTATAATCACAAATTAATAATCAATTGTTCCCCAGTAGGTACTTTTCCAAATATTAATTTAAGCCCTAATATTCCATATAAATACCTTGATCACGGTCATATTTTATTTGATATGGTGTATAATCCAGCTCAGTCGCTTTTTTTAAAAAAGGGTACTAAAAAAGGTTGTAAAACCAAAAATGGATTAGAAATGCTTGAGATTCAAGCAGAGGAATCATGGAGAATTTGGGAAGGATTTTAAAATTGAATTGATAATATTTTAAATATATTAGCAATAAATAACATCATGAAAATTATTATTCATAATAATGTAATTTTGCTTTGCCTGGTGACTCTAATAACATTAAGTTGCCAAAACGAATCTATAGAATCTTTCTTTGCAGATTCAGATCAAGATGGTTACTATGATACAATCGATAATTGTCCCTTGGTTTTAAATCCGAATCAAACAGATAGTAACGGAGATGGAATTGGAGATTTATGTTCAGACCTAGACGAGGATGGAATAATTGACAATGAGGACAATTGCTCATTGGTATATAATCCAAATCAAGAGGATAATGACAATGATGGAATCGGCGATAATTGTGATTTGGTAGATTTTACATCTTTGCCTTGTATTGATGGTTTTGCTGGAGATTACCCTTGTGATGGTTATAACCTAATTGGATATTTGTCTATTGAAGATTTAAGTTTAGACTCTGAAAATAGTAATCGTAGACTTAATGATATTTGGGGGTGGACTGACCCCTTAACAGAAGATGAATACGCAATCGTTGGACTGTCATCTCATACTTCATTTGTTAATATAACTAATCCTGATAATCCTATATTATTAGGGATCCTTCCAACAGCTTCAGTAAACAGTATTTGGAGAGATATTAAAGTTAATAATAACCACGCATATATAGTAAGTGAAGCTTCAAATCATGGTATGCAAATATTTGATCTGACCAGATTAAGAAATATTGAAAATATACCAAGTGTATTTTCGGAAGATATACATTTTACTGATTTTGGAAGAGCGCATAACCTTGTTATTAACGAAGAAACAAACTATGCCTACGCCGTTGGAAATCAAGACCCAGGAAGAACTTTTTCAAGAGATCCTGGACATGAAGGAGGCCTATTTAATGGCGGACCAATATTCTTAAATATTCAAAATCCAAAAAATCCAATTATCGAAGGAGGATTTTCAGATGCTGGTTACTGCCATGATGCTCAAGCAGTTATATACGATGGACCGGATGTTGATCATATAGGAAAAGAAATAATTATTGGAAGTAATGCTCAACATGTTGACATTATCGATGTGTCCGACAAATCTAATCCGTTATTAATTTCCACAATATTTTATGATAATATTCACTATACACATCAAGGCTGGCTAACGGAAAACCATAAATATTTCATTGTTGGTGATGAATTGGATGAATTAAGAGATGGAATTGATACAAGAAGTATCATTTTAGATCTATCCGATTTGGATAATCCAATTTTGCATTTTGACT
Source organism: uncultured Bacteroidota bacterium (assembly GCA_902608795.1). Lineage (GTDB taxonomy): Bacteria > Bacteroidota > Bacteroidia > Flavobacteriales > Flavobacteriaceae > MED-G13. Next base: position 8,343 of record CACLPI010000021.1, on the reverse strand, counting down.
ATTATGGACCGACACCCGCTATTGATCATAATGGATACATAACTGGAAATAAATTTTATTTAGCAAATTATAAAGCAGGATTGCGGGAAATTGATATAACACAAATCGATTCAAAAGTTATTAACGAGTCGGGGTTTTTTGATACACATCCAGAAAGTAATGGTAGTGGATTTAGTGGTGCTTGGAGTGTTTATCCGTTTTTTGAAAGCAAAAACATTATAATCAGTGATATTCAAAGGGGCCTATTCATTGTTTCAAAAAACTAATAATTAATTAATTACCCCTGATCCAATAAGTTCTTCATTACAGTACCAGCTTACAAATTGCCCACTTGTAACAGATGAGATAGGTTTATCAAATAATATATATAGTCCTTTTTTGAAATTATAAATTACACCTTGCTGTAATGACTGTCTATATCTGACCCTATAATGTACTTTCAATGACTCATTATATTTAATTTTTAAATCCTCTCTAACCCAGTGAATATCATTATTCCTAACAAAAAGAGCTCTTCTATAAAGTGCTGGGTGCGACTCTCCCATGCCTACATAAACTATATTTTTAAAAACATCTGTTTGAAGGACAAAAAGTGGTTTACTAAAACCACCAATATTTAACCCTTTTCTCTGTCCTGTTGTAAAATAGTATGCTCCATTATGATCTCCTATTATATGTCCGTCTTTAGGTGAAAATGAAAATGGATTACTTAATAAGTCAAGCTCTTCCTCTAATTTTTTTCCACTTACGTCAATTTTTAAGCTTTTACATTGGCTATCAATTTTGATAACATGTCCTTTTTTTGGGATAAGTCTTTGTTTTAAAAAATCAGGAAGTTTTACTTTTCCTACAAAACATAATCCCTGAGAATCTTTTTTATCTGCAGTTATTAAATCATTTTTTTTTGCCAAAAATCTCACCTCGGACTTAGTCAAGTGCCCAATAGGAAAAATGGACTTTGAAAGTTGTTTTTGATTTAGCTGACACAAAAAATATGATTGGTCTTTTTCCTTATCTATGCCAGTTAATAATCTGTATATTTTTTTATTACCAATAGAAATTTTATCAATTTGACAATAATGTCCTGTAGCTATGTAGTCAGCTCCCAAACCAATTGCAATGTCTAAAAATATATCAAACTTTATCTCTCTATTACAGAGAATATCAGGGTTGGGGGTTCTACCTTTTTCATATTCATTAAACATATAATCAATAATTCTGGATTGATATTGTTTGCTCAAATCAACTGTCTGAAATGGAATTCCAATTTTTTGAGCAATTAACATTGCATAATTACTGTCATCAAGCCATGGACACTCATCTGAAATAGTAACACTTTCGTCGTGCCAATTCTTCATAAACAGACCTATTACCTCATAGCCTTGTTGCTTTAACAATAAAGCACTTACACTTGAGTCAACTCCTCCAGAAAGACCTATAATAACTTTTTTCACTGTGTAAAGTTAATAATTAAGATATTAATTAAAGTATGTCTTATATGATGGTTTGATAGGAGATGATATTTCAAATAATTTTGAAAATTTTAATGCTGCTATATTAAATTTTTTAATGTTAGATATTGTAAAGAAATCTCCTTTTTTAAATTTATATTGATTTGAAGAAACTTCACCGTCAATCAAGAAAAAAGAATGGATTTTACCATTTTCAATTTTGAGATTAGCAGATGAAGATTTTTCAAAAAAATACTCATTAATAACTATATCTTCTGTATCCATCCACATTTTTGATTTTTGATTTTGAATGTGCTTAATTAAATAATCATCATGATTAGTGAAATTAAATTGGTCTATTTTATAGTCATTATAAGTAGCAGATTTTTGGAGTGATTTTGATAAATCTGGGTCAAACCAAATTTGAAATATTTCAGAATTTTCAAGCATCTCCTCTGAATGTGAAATTCCATTTCCAGATCTGATTATTTGAACGCCACCTTCTTCAAGTCTAACCCATTTATTCAATTTCGTATCGAAGTGATTTATACTCCCTTTTAAAACGAAAGTACATATTTCAAAACCTTGATGTGGGTGTAAACCAATTGTACTTCTTTTATCAGTTGTCCATGCATGAGCCCAATAAAAAAGATTAGAATAAGGTTTTAACTGTCCTCCATCCTGAGGGAATCCAATTGGTTTTTTTTCAATTATCTCGCCAAAATTGAAACTCCCATTTGCTTGAATGCTTGGTGGGTAAAAATTAATTTCCATTTAAAATATTTTCAAAATCTATAATTTGATCATAAAAATCTTGTTTTAGTCTATCATCTAAAATACCTTCATTAGAATCAAAATTTTTTTGGTAATGGGGAAGAGAAAAGTAAGGAATTTGATACTTGTAGTCCCTCGAAAACCTGCTATGGGCAGTTTCAAGAACCGTTTTACCTCCTCTTGCACCATTTGAAGTAGATAGCAAAAGAATAGGTTTACTACACCATACATCAGACTCAATCACAGAGATCCAGTCATATATATTTTTGAAAGCTGCTGTATATGAGCCATTGTGTTCAGCTAAGGATATCACTAGTGCATCAGAATCAGAAATTTCCCTTTTAAAATCGAAGGCTTTTTGGGGGATTCCCAAAGAATTTTGCAAATCTTCACTGTATATAGGCATTTCAAAATCATTCAAATCTAGATCTATAATTTCAGTATCAAATGAAATTGATTTAGCAGCATAGTTAGCTAACTTCCTATTGATTGAGTTCGATGAACTACTTGCACCAATTACAACTATTCTTTTCAAATTTAATTCTTGTTTAGATGTGAGCCATCACAATAACCGTTTGGATTTTGTGTATTTCCACATCCACATTTAGGTCTCTCCATAACTATTTTATCAAAAATAATCAAAGTTTGTGCCACTAAATATAAATTAACTTAAGTCTGAATCGTAAACTATTTCTTCCTTTTTTGCCTTTCAGCCTCTTCCATTATTGCTTGCATTCTTCTTTGAAATCTACTAGGAGGTTTTACAGGTTGTGACTTATTAAATTGAATTTGTTGTCTTATTTTACGCTCATCAAGAATATAATTCTTGATTGTAAACATGATGGCGATTGATAAAAGATTTGAAACAAAATAATATAAACTCAATCCACTTGAGTAATTATTAAAGAATACCATCATCATTATTGGTGCAAAATATATCATATACTTCATCATATTTCTCATATCAGGCATTCCCTCTTGGGGTTGTGGTTGTGAAGCCATTTGTTGTCCAGTGGTCATTTTCATGTAGAAAAATATTGATACAGAGGCTAATATTGGAAATAAACTAATATGATCCCCATAAAGTGGTATATAGAAGCCAAAATCAAGAATACTGTCATATGCTGATAAATCATCTGCCCATAAAAAACTCTTTTGTCTTAAATCAAAAGCTGATGGGAAAAACATAAATAAAGCATAAAAAACGGGGATTTGCAGTAATCCAGGCAAACATCCACTCATTGGATTTGCGCCAGCTTTTCTATATAAAGACATCATTTCTTGCTGCCTTTTCATTGCATTATCTTTAAACTTCTGATTAATCTCATCCAACTCTGGTCTCAATATTTTCATTTTAGCTTGGGAAACATAAGAGCTGTATAAAACTGGAGCAAGGACAATCCTTACAATAATAGTCATAAATATAATTGCAATTCCGTATGGAAATAAGTTACTCAATGACCTATATAGCGGGACAAAAATATTTTTATTAATAAATCCGAAAATCCCCCATCCAAAATCAACACTCTCTTCCAATCCAATTTCGTAAGTTTTTAGTTGTGAATAATGATTAGGCCCAAAATAAAATTTCAAAGAATTTTCAAACTCACTATTGACATAATCAAACGATATTTTTGAAATAAATTTTTTAGTAAACAAGGTGTCTATGCCATTATCTTGAACTAAATCTTCAGATTTAAAATCAACATTTTTAAATGGTTTTTCATCTGGAGATATCAAAACAGAACTAAAAAAATGCTGCTTAAAGGATATCCAATTTACATCTTCTTCATCTTCTTCGTCTTCTCCACTTATTGATAAATAATCAATCTTATCTTCATCGTGATAATATGTTAAATAAGAATATCTATTTTCGTAAGAAATGCTCTTGGAATTCCTAAATGCATTAAGCTCCCAATTCAAATTATAGCTTTGAGTAGTGTCAAGTATATTAAAGAATCCTCTAGAGCTTATATCAAGATCAATTATATAATCAGTTAAATTAATAGTGTACATATATTCAATAAAAACATCTTCAGAAACAACTAACTTCATCGATACTTTTTTGACTGAACCTTGGTCAATCAATGACGGTGTAAACTTTTGATCATTTGTATTAAATTTTCTACCATTTTTTGTGGTAAAATCTAAATTAAAAGATGAATTATTTGATTCAATTAAATTGATTGGATTACCTAAATAATTTAAGTGACCTTTTAGCTGTAATGAGGAGATTTGACCTCCAATAGGTGAAAACTTAACAATAAATTTTTCAGCATCTACTAAGATATCATCATCACTTTGAAATAATGAGTTTTCAAAGTTTAAAGTGCTATCGTCATAATCGTCAATTTTAGATTCAGATAGAATATCCGATAAATCCTGTTCAACCGGCTTTTCATCTGAAATTTCGTTTTTTTCTATTGTTTGAACTACCTCTGTAGATGGTGGCGGAGGATTTAAGTATAACCATCCTATAAAAATTAAACCTATAAGAAAAAACCCTATTAATGAGTTGATATCAATTTTATTGTCTTCCATCTATTTATTCTTGTTTAAGATTGCTGCACCAACAAAAGATACGAATAATGGATGAGGTGATAAAACTGTACTTTTGTATTCGGGGTGATATTGAACGCCTATGAACCATGGATGATCTTTAACTTCAACAACCTCAACAAGATTAGTATCCTTATTTTTTCCAGATGCTACTAATCCGTTTTCCTCCAGTTGATTTAAATATTTATTATTTAATTCATATCTATGCCTATGTCTTTCCTCAATATTTTCAGTTTTATAAACAGAATGACATAGGGTTTCTTTTGTTATGTGACATTTCCAAGCACCTAATCTCATTGTACCACCTTTTTCAGTTATGTTTTTTTGTTCTTCCATCAAATCGATTACTGGATTTTTGGTGTGAGGATTAACCTCAGTAGAATTTGCATCATCTAGCTTCAACATATTTCTGGCATATTCAATGACGGCCATTTGCATTCCATAGCATATTCCAAAAAATGGAATATTATTTAATCTAACATATTTAATTGCTTCGATTTTTCCCTCTACGCCTCTTTCACCAAAACCAGGAGCTACTAAAATACCGTTAAAGGATTGTAGTTTATCATTTACATTTTCAGAATTTATAAATTCAGAATGTAAAGGAATTACTTCTACATCCACTTCATTTACTGCACCAGCATGAATAAACGATTCCAATATGGATTTGTAGGAATCTTGAAGCTCAACATATTTACCAATCAGAGCAATTTTAATTGTATCTTTTGGGTTTTTATATTTTTCTAGAAAATTATTCCAAGAATCCAGATCAGGTTCATTATAATCTAGCTTTAACTTTTTTAGCGCCACTTTATCTAAACATTCACGATACATGTGATTGGGAACATCATAGATGGTATTGACATCAACTGATTCAATAACACAATCAACATTTACATTACAAAATCTTGCTAATTTTTCTTTTATTTCATCATTTAATTCATGCTCCGTTCTACAAACAAGAATATCAGCCTGTACACCACTTTCCATTAAAGTTTTTACACTGTGCTGAGTTGGTTTTGTTTTTAATTCTTTAGCAGCTGATAGATATGGAATTAGGGTTAAATGAATAACAATAAGATTATCTTCTCCCATTTCCCATTTTAATTGTCGTAATGCCTCAACGTAAGGCAATGATTCTATATCTCCTACAGTACCTCCTATTTCAGTTATTATAATATCAAACTCACCATTACTGCCTAAAAATTTTACGTTTTCTTTTATCTCATCAGTTATATGTGGGATTACTTGCACTGTTTTACCTAAATACATTCCCTGCCTTTCCTTACTTATTACACTCTGATAAACCCTTCCAGTCGTTATATTATTAGCCTGTGATGTTGGAACATTTAAAAATCTTTCATAATGACCAAGATCCAAGTCAGTTTCTGCACCGTCATTAGTCACATAACATTCTCCATGTTCATAGGGATTTAAAGTTCCCGGGTCAACATTAATATACGGGTCGAGCTTTTGAATTGTTGTTTTATAACCCTGTGCTTGTAAAAGCTTAGCCAATGAAGCGGCCACTATTCCTTTTCCTAGAGAAGAACTAACACCACCGGTAACAAAAATATATTTGGTTTGTGAAGACATAATGCGTTATAAACGCAAACAAATTTAATGAAATAAAATACAATGGAGTAAGAAAACACTGTTGATTTTACTATTTATCAGTCATCTCCTCAATTTTTAAATCTTCATGCTTGATCAAGTAGTTAGAAATATTATCAATTGAGCCACTTAAACTTCTTTTGTATCTAAACTTATTTTCAAAATATTGACTTTCAATTTCAAATATATTTTCATCATTCAAATCCCCGTTACTGATTCGTAGTAATAAATCATATGTAATATCATAGGCTCTTATAGAATACTTGCTCGGGAAGCAATTATAATTTGAAATAAATTTATCAATGAATGATTTATCTTCTACAATATCAATTTTTTTATTGGTTGATGCATATTGAAATTTCAAATTTGATAAATAATTATTTGAAATATTAACCCCCTCAAAGGCATTATTTTTATTTGTAGTAAAAAGCTCTATTTTGATTGTATCATTAATAAATGAATTTAATATACTTGACACATTAGAGACAAACCCCTGTTCTTTGGTTTCTAAAAAAACAATATTCTTGCCCTTGACAAAAGTTGAATCTAAATCATCGTATACCAAAGTTTTAGTATCATCTCCAGAATCGTTTATTTTAGAAAAAAATTGTTTTGATTCTGGGAAAATCTTCTTGATTTTATTACTAATTTCAATACTCTTTGAGTCAGAAATAATATATTTTTCAGAGTGGGTGGTGTCACTCTCAACATGAGAAATAATTTCATTAAACAATAGTGTATCGTTAGGAATTGTATTAATTATTCTGCTGTCGGTATTTTGTTTTTTTGATAAAGGTTTGACAATTTTTATATTCAAGTCTTTGGTAGAAGACACAAAATAATTGAAAAGATTATTTGTTAGTGGGCCTACAATAAAGTCATAAATTTCAAAATTATTTTCATCTAAAATTTTATCTATTTTAATCTTATCAAGAGCACTATCAAATACATCCATTTGAACATCTATTCCAAGTTCTGAATAAGAATTAACTGCCATTTCAACTCCAAAAAGAAAATCTAAAGATATGTTTAGAAGTTTGTCATTTTTTAAGATTGGCGTAGATTTTTGTATTGAGTCGTAATCAAAATTATCCAATCTGAATGGTAAGATTATTGCAAACTTTTTTTTATCAAAATTAATTATATTATCCTTGAGTGATTTTTTTGAAAGATTTATAACATCTTCATTAGTCTTCGTTGAAATTGGAACTTTAATTATGACACCCTTTTCCAAACTATCTAAAATTCCGGGGTTTAACTTTATAATCGAATTATTATTTAAACCTAATTTTTGTTCAAGAACACTAATTTGAATATCTTTTTGAATTTCAAAATAATCACTATTCTCTTCTACAGTATTGAGTTTAATCTCGCCTTTATTTGGAACTACTATCTTTTGACCCAATTTAAGTATTGTTCCAATTTCAGGATTTATATTCTCAAGGGTATTAATTGAAATTCCATATTTATATGCAATACGCCACTTCCCTTCTTTTGGTTTAACCGTATAAGCTTTTAATTTATCTGTAACATTGGATTTATTAATTCTGGCTTTATCTATTGGGATTTTTAAAATATTATTTCTCTTTATCTCAATTTCAAAATTATATTTTAAAATTAAATTTTCGTTTACTCCGTAAATGGAGGAAATTTCAGAAAGAGTTTGTTTTCTTTTTATCTTATGAATAATAAAACTTATTTGCTCAGATTTATTGTTTTTAATTAATTCTAAAATTCTTATGAAATCACCTACTTTTAGTTTTTTCTCCAAATCTAATTTTGAATAATTGAAACTTGAGCTTGTAAAATCTGGATTTAGAATAAAAAAATCATTTGCAGAGATGTCATAATTTATTAAAAAGTCTGAAATTTTTTGAGCTTCATCAATTTTAATAGTCTCTATAGTTTGTGATACTGTATTAAAACAGAAAAAAAAGGATAGTAT
>CACLPI010000020.1 GCA_902608795.1 uncultured Bacteroidota bacterium | reverse complement strand
CCTTTCCCCGTTAAAGGTGGTTTTGGTCAAAGTCATTTTTTGGCCCTGCATATTAGCTTCGATTTTTTGAGAATACTTATTTGGAAATTTTTGCCTCATTGTTGCCTCTGGAACAAAAGGGGCCCCTGGAATTGTAACATTAGCCTTCATTACCAATGTATTAATTGAATTTAGATTCTTTTTACCGCCAAGAGCATTAATATAATTATTAATTACCTTCATAGCTGTTAATCCCTCTGGAATTGCCTTGTTAAATATGGGCTTTGCTATTGGATTAGCATATTGATCAAAGTAGTTTATTGGGAAACCTACTTCCTCTAAATTAGCAACTACATCACTACCCTTACCAACAACTACAATTCTAGTGTTAGCAATTTTAAAATATTTATTCGCTGCTTTTTTAACATCAGCTTCAGAAACTGAGTTAATATTTTCTAGATAGCTTTCATAATAATCATCCTCGAGATTATTTAGTTTAATGTTTAATGCATATCCTGCAATTGTTTGTGGGTTTTCAGCATTCCTTATAAAGCTACCAACATATTTTGCCTTTGCATTTTTCAGTAGTTCTGGATCAACTCTTTCAAGTCTTATTCTGGATATTTCTTTTACAATTTCTGAAACTGCGCTATCAGTCACCATGTTTCTTACTTTTGCTCCTGCTCTAAATTTGGAAACGCCGTATCTGTTAGATCCAAGACTTGAGTAGGCTCCATATGTATAGCCTTTATCCTCTCTAAGATTTTTAAATAAATAGCCTTCACCTCCTCCACCAAGAATGTCATTTGCCATAAGAGCAGCAAAATAATCCTCGTCATTCATCTTAAGGCTAACATTATTTGTAACCTGTACTGCTGATTGTGTTGCAGTAGGTAAATCAACAAAATTAATTTCGGTAAGAGCAACATTCTCTGTTAATATTGGTTCAGGATCATTAATGGTTTTGCCCTTTTTCCAAATACCAAATTTTTCGGAAATTAAAGATTTTACTTCCTTATAATTTACATCTCCAATAACTACTATATACACATTATTTGGAATAAAATATTTAGCATGATAATCCATTATATCCTCAAATTTAATATTGTCAATTGTTTGTTCAGAAATAAACTCACCGTAAGCATGACTTTTGCCATATGAAAGAGCATCACCTACTCTTCCGGAAATGGCATCAATATCTTTTTTCTGAGATTTTAATCCTTCAATTAATTTATCTTTTTCTTTTTCAAACTCTTCCTCGGATAATAAAGGATTAATTACAGCGTCAGAAAAGAGGTCAAGGACTCTTTCATTATTTTTTGTTAGAGTGAACGCAAAACCAGATCCAAATCCAATATTAATACCAGCTCCTAGGAAATCTACTTCTTCGTTAAAATCATCTTTTGGAATACTTGTGGTACCATTTCCTAGCATGGATCCAAGTAGTGATATAACACCGGTTTTTTCGCCTTCAACAATAGGCTTTCTATCAAATCTCAAGGAATAATTAATCCTTGGCAGTTTATGATTTTCAACAACTAAAACCTTAATTCCATTTTTCAATTTAAACTCCTTTGGTTTGTCTAGTTTTATTTTAGGAGAGGGGCCTCCTACTGGCATTATAGACCTGTCAAGTTGAGCATTAATGCTTAAAGTAAAAATCAGTGCTGTAAAACTTAATATAATTTTTTTCATTTTTTTCATTTTTTATTCTTCACCTGTTTCATTTCCAGGTAAATATTCGATTTCGACTCTTTGATTTGGACTTAGATATTTTTGAGCCACATTTTGTATCTCTTCTCTTGAAATAGAACGATAAATATCTATTTGTTCGTTAATTAGATTAACATTATCATACAATAGGTAATATGTTGCTAGAGAACTTGCAATACCTGCAACACTTGAGTTAGAATTTACAAATTGTGATTCAAATTGATTTTGTAGTTTTTGATAATCTCTTTCAGAAATTAATTCATTTTGCATTTTTACTATTTCTTCGTCGATTTCCTCAAGAAGTGTATCCAAACTAGTTTCACCTAGTGGAAGTGCAAAAAAGGCAAACATATTATAATCAACTTGACCTAGATTAATGGCGCTTGCTTCAAGAGCTAACTTCTTCTTGTCAACAAGTTTCTTATACAATACTGAACTCTTTCCACCACTTAGGTAAGTGGATATCATATCAAGTACAAATGCATCTCTATCGGCCATTCCAGGCATTCTGTAGGCAGCTAAAACTGCTGGAATTTGAATGTTTTTATCGTATGCAGTTACTTTTTCAGTTTCTGTAATTGGAAGTTCTTCTGGAAAGCTTCTTGTAAAAGCTGGTCTTTTCTTGACTTCTGAGAAATATTTAGAAACGAGCGACTTAGTTTTTTCAATTTCAATATCACCAGCTACAACCAAAACAGCATTATCAGGACTGTAATATTTATCAAAGTAAGCCATAAACTCTTCAAGAGTTGCAGCATCCAGATCTTCCATTCTTCCAATATTTTCATCTTTATAAGGGTGAACCTTGAATAAACTTTCCCATAGAACCTTTAAAAGTTTTCCATAAGGACGATCATAGCTCTGTCTTTTTTCCTCTTTAACAACTTCATTCTGTGTATCAACAGCAACTTGATCAATTACTGGGTGAAGCATTCTTTCAGATTCTAACCAGAGTCCTAACTCTAATTTATTGGAAGGGAATATATCATAGTAATATGTTCTATCCTGTGAAGTATTTGCGTTAAATGTACCTCCGTTTGCAGGAATTATCTTCATAAATTCACCTCTTCCTATATTTTCTGAGCCCTCAAATAATAAATGTTCAAAAAAATGGGCAAATCCGGTTCTACCTTCTTCTCTATCTTTACCGCCAACATCATACATTACAGATGTTATAACAACTGGGGCTGTATTGTCTTTGTGTAAAATCACGTGCAGGCCATTTTCTAAATCAAACTCGGTAAAATCAACCTGTTGGCCAAATGATACAGAGAAAATCAAAAGAAAACTTAATATGAATCTGTTTTTCATAAATATTAAATTTAAAATTATTTGTAATAAAAATTGAACTTCAAATATAGTAGATATGATGAAAAATTATGTTAAAAAATGTTAAATAAGGTATAAAATTTAATTTTTGTAAAAATTTGCTGATTTGTTAATTAACTTTATATTTGCATTCGCTTTTATAGATTAAAATGTACGCAATAGTTGAAATATCAGGAAAACAGTTCAAAGTTGAGAAAAAGCAAAAGCTTTTTGTAAACAGATTAGAGGCTGCTGAAGGTAATAAAGTATCCTTTGAAAATGTTCTTATGATCAATGACGGCTCAAAATTTTCGTTTGGAAGCCCTAAAGTTTCTGGTGCTCAGGTTGATGCCAAGGTTTTAAAACATTTAAAATCTGATAAAGTAATAGTTTTCAAAAAGAAAAGAAGAAAAGGTTATAAGGTAAAAAATGGTCATCGTCAAGCAATTACCCAAATAGAAATAAGTGATATTTTAACCGGTATGGTCAAGAAATCACCAGTAAAGAAAAAAGAAGCTACAAAAAAAGCTGAAACAAAAAAGGTTTCCGTTAAAAAGGAAAAGCAAGATCTTTCATCCTTTTCTGTTGCTGAATTAAAAGATATGGCAAAGAAAAAAGGTATTACTGGTATTTCCTCAATGAAAAAAGCAGATTTGGTAAAAGCTTTAAGTTAATTTTATAAAAAATGGCACATAAAAAAGGAGTTGGTAGTTCTAAAAATGGTAGAGAATCAGAGTCGAAAAGATTAGGAGTTAAGATTTTTGGAGGTCAACTTGCTAAAGCTGGTAATATCATTGTTAGACAAAGAGGTACGGTTCATAACCCAGGTGAAAATGTATACTTAGGAAAAGATCATACACTTCATGCAAAAGTTGACGGAGTTGTAAAATTCATTAAGAAAAAAGATAATAAGTCTTTTGTTTCGATAGACCCTTCCTAATAATAATGTTAAAATATTAAAGAAATCCCCTTCAAATGAAGGGGATTTTTATTTTCTATGCTTCAATTTTTTTAATTTTATAATTATGCCAGTTATTGAAGACATCAAAGTATCACATAATACAAAATATATTCTTTGGGAGATAACAGAGGATTATGAAAAATTATTAGCTGGGATAGAGCTTGATCTAGAATCTAAGAGGTTACTTTCTCAAAAAAAATCAGAAATTCATAAAAACCAGTTTTTGGCTGTTAGACATTTGCTAAAATATTTATCAATTGATTCACAAATTTTAAAATACGATACTTTAGGTAAACCTTTTTTCGAAAATAATTCTAAAATTTCAATTTCACATTCAGGAGCCTATGTTACACTAATTTTTAGTGATACTAATGTTGGGATAGATGTTGAAACAATTAATGATAGGATTCTAAAAATTAAAAGTAAATTTTTAGAAACTGAGCTAACCTACCCACTGGAATTTAACGCTGAAACTTCACTTGTTTATTGGAATATTAAAGAGAGTATTTTTAAAGCATTAGATTTCCATGGAATTAATTTTAAAAATAATATTCTTGTTCCCCCGTTAGATATGAAAAAAAATGTGGCTAAAAGCTGGTATATTGACGATAAAAAAATTTATTCTTTTGACACTTATTATAAAATTTCCAAAAAATATACCTTAGCATACGTAATTAAAAATTAATGGTAGAAGTTTATGATTTTTTTCTCAATTCCTACTCTGATTATTCTAGAGTTGATATTGTATTAGAATTTCTTGCATTTTGGTTTGGAATTATAAGCGTTATTTTTGCTAAAAAACAAAATATTTTTGTGTATCCAACAGGCATAATATGTACAATTATAACGATGTACCTAATGTACAAGGTAAATTTATTAGGACACATTCTTGTTAATTTACTCTATACAATCATTAGCCTTTTTGGCTGGTGGAATTGGTCAAGAAGAGAAAATAATGATTTGGCAGTCAAGGTCTCAAAATTTTCATTCATCGATTTACCAAAGTCATTTTTAATTTTCTTCTTAATAATTGCTGCAGCATATATTGCTCATTATTATTTTGAAACAGATTTTGAGGGTCAAATTAAAGAGCTAGATATTTTTACCTCAGGAATTTTTGTAACAGCAATGTGGTTAATGGCAAATAAAAAGTTAGAAAACTGGATATTGTGGATAATAGGAAATTTAATTACGATTCCTCTATACTTTTCTAGTGATAAAATAATATTATCAATTCAATATGTTATTTTTACTATTCTAGCAATTCAGGCATATATACAATGGAAGAAAAGCTTAAGCAAATAAAATCTAATTGTAAAAAAGTTGTTCTTTATGGTCCGGAGTCTACTGGTAAAACAACTTTATCAATTGAACTGGCAAAACATTTTAAAACAAAGTGGGTGCCTGAATATGCTCGAGAGTATTTACAAACTATTTGGGATAATGAAAAAAGAATATGTGAGCCTAAAGATATTTTACCAATTGCTATCGGTCAAATGAAATTAGAAAATGAACTTGCGATAAAATCAAAATCACTTTTGATATGTGACACTAACCTTTTTGAAACAATGGTATATTCTAGATATTATTATGGTGGAAATTGTGACCCTCTCTTAGAAAAATATGCACTTAAAAATAATTATGACTTATATCTTTTGACGGATATTGATATCCCATGGGAAAAAGACGATTTAAGAGATAAACCTAATGAAAGAGAGGAGTCTTTTGAGATTTTCAAGAATGAATTAGTTAAAAAAAGTCTTCCTTTTAAAGTGATAAATGGTACAAGAATTGAAAGATTAAAAAAAGCAATTAATTGTATAAATAAAATAATATAAATTTTATATTTTAGACCAGTGAAAAAATTCTACAGTTTTTTTCTTTCAGTTTTACTAATACTGCCAAGCATTGTAAGCTTTGCTCATCACGTTTTTGAAGAGCACAAGGTCTGTACGGAAACTGAAATTCATTTTCATCAAGATGAAATTAACTGTTCCACCTGTTTCGTATTAAATAACACAGAAAATAGCTTTACCAGCTATACAGAGTTTAATTATAATTTGGTTTTAATAGATGAATTAGTCATTGATTCTATTGAATACCCAGAGTCAAACAACTTAAGAACTTTTAATTTAAGAGCTCCACCATTTGTTTGAAGAACTTAGCAATTTCAACAAGCGATATAAATCGCATACAATTAATAATAATTAAACTTTTAAATTAAAAATTATGAAACTTTTAAAATATGCCTTATTGGCAATACCTTTTTTATACTTCTCATGTGATGACGACGATGCTCCGGAGGAAATTAATGAAGAAGAAGTAATTACTACAATGACAGTTACTCTAGTAAATCACCAGGATGGTAGTGATGTTGTTACAATGCAAACTCAAGATTTAGATGGTGATGGTCCAGACGAACCAGTTGTTACCGTGTCAGGCCCACTTAGTTCAGGAACATCATATTCAGGTTCGATTGTGTGGTTAAATGAAATGGAAGATCCAGCTGAAAATATTACAGAAGAAATTGTAGAAGAAGATGATGAACACCAAGTATTCTTTAGTGCTTCAGGTGTATCAATGCAGTTTGTTTATATGGATTTTGATGGAAATGGAAATCCTCTTGGAACACAGTTTGTACTTGCACCACTCACTACGGGTGAAGGATCTGTTGTTATTACATTAATTCATGAGCCTGACAAACCAAATGATGATACGCTTAACACAGCGGGTGGATCTATTGATATCCAAACTGCTTTTCCAGTTACTGTAGAATAAACATATGAATTGTAAATGCAAGAAGTGTGGTGCTAGTTTCACAACGAAACTAGCACTAACCTTGTATTCTTTTTTTTCATTATGCTGTATTAATTCATTTGCCCAAAATTGTAACAATAAATTATCAATTCAGATATTAGATTTACACGACGGGACACCACTAGAAAATGCAACAGTCCAAACTAATGGCTTAAAGGGTACAACTGACTTTGACGGTAACTTAACTTTTGAAAATCTTTGTGAGGATAGTTATGTATTAACTATTTCTCATGAGGATTGTGAATCTTTGGTTGAAACCATTGATATAAAAAAAGATACCTTTCGTAAAATAAGATTAGAGCACCATTTAAATGAGTTAGAGGAAATTATGGTTATTTCTAATAACAGAAATAACTCTAGAACCCTTTTTGAAAATAAAATTTCTAAAGAAGTTCTTGATGATTACAACAGCAGAACTTTAGGAGAAGTCTTAAAAACTGTAACAGGTGTTAGTAGTCTTAACTCAGGAAGCTATCTATCAAAACCAGTTATAAATGGATTACATAGTAGTCGTGTCATACTAATTAATAATGGCGTTAGACTTGAGGACCAGGAATGGGGAATTGAGCATGCCCCTAGTATTGATATTAACTCAATTGATAAAATTTCGATCATCAAAGGAGCTAGTGCCTTAAAGTATGCAGGTGATGCAGTAGGTGGAGTTATTATTGCAGAATCATCAAGAGAAAAATTATTAGATACTGTTTATGGAAACGCAACAACAAATCTTCAATCAAATGGAAGAGCAGGTGGAATTTCAACTAATTTTACAAAAACAAATAGTAATGGTTGGTACTACAGACTACAAGGGACTTTAAAACGAATGGGTGACTTTGAAACACCTGAATATGTGATGACAAATACTGGTTTTTCAGAATATAATTTATCATTTAAAGCAGGCCTCAACAGAATTGATCATGGATTTGACATTTACTATTCCTTATTTAGTAATCGTCTTGGAATACTTAGATCTTCACATGCTCATACTGCTATAGATATTATCAACGCTATTGAAAATGATATACCCCACATAATAGAAGACTTTTCTTACGACATTAACATTCCAAGGCAAAAAATTAGTCATAATTTGCTTAAGCTTAAGGGTTTCAAAAACTTTGATTTTGGTAAACTTTCAATGAGATATGATTTTCAATCCAACGACAGAAAAGAATATGACATAAGAAGAGGTGATAGAACGAGGCCTGCCCTTGATTTAAATCTTCAAACACATTCTATCGCTTTTGACCTTGAGTCAAAATTTGAGAATAATTCAAATTTGAAAGCCGGAATTTCTGCTAGATATCAAAAAAATTTTCCAGATCCCGCAACCGGGGTTAAAAGAATTATTCCAGATTATAAAAAATATGATTTTAGTTTATACTCCGTTTATGACACAAACTTTTCTGAAAATTGGTTTTTAGAAGCTGGAATTAGGTATGATTTTTCCCATATCGATGCATATAAATATTACAGAACATCACTTTGGGAAGCAAGAAATTATGATGAGCTATTTCCGGAATTTGTAGTTGAAGATCTAGGCCTCAATACCCTAACAAATCCAAAATTTGATTTTCACAATATTTCATCTAACCTTGGTGCAAGATATTCAATAAGTGAAAGTGAAAATATTTTCATTAATTACTCAATGTCATCAAGAAAACCAAACCCATCTGAACTATTTAGCGAGGGTTTACATCACTCATCTGCCAGAATTGAAATTGGTGACTTAAGCTTCAACTCAGAAGTTGGGCATAATTTTTCTTTGACCTATGATTCTTCAAATGAAAAATCAAGTTTAACCGTTAATGCATTTGCTAATATTGTAGATGATTTTATATATATGATTCCAGTTGATTTATTGCCGACTATTGCTGGAGTTTTCCCATATTGGGAATATAAGCAAGAGGATGCCAAATTATTTGGATTTGACGTAAAATATGATAGGCAATATTTCACTAATTTTTTTGTTGGACATCAATTTTCAATTATCAAAGGTTATGAAAGAGCTAATAATAAACCTTTAATAAATATGCCTCCGGTAAATATCAAAAATCAAATTTCTTACAATTTTCCAGAGTTGAATAATTTAAATTTTTCATTAGAAAGTGAATATGTGTTCAAGCAAAATGAGTATCCAAATAATAACTTTGAGGTTTTTATTCCAACTGAACAAACATATCAGCTCTTAGATACTAGTACCCCACCAGATGCATATCACTTATTAAACTTTGCATCGTCTATTGGATTCAAAGCAGAAAATGGTGGTAACTATAAAATAAATTTAAGAATAGAAAATTTATTCAATAAGCTTTACAAGAATTATTTAAATAGGTTAAGGTATTTTACTCACGAAATGGGTAGAAATATTTTACTTTCAGTAAGTTATAATTATTAATTATTTAGTAAAAAATTGTAAATTTATATTAATTAATAAGGGGTGCTTTAAAGGCTGAGATTATACCCATTGAACCTAGAACAGGTAATGCTGTTTAGGAATTTGATCTAATTTCAATATAGTTTTTGTAGACACTCCACTTAACTTAAACTATATATTTCATGAAAAAAATTGTGTTTGTTTTATTGGCTTTTAGCATATCGCTAAGTGCACAAGAATCTGTAGTTGATTCTTTAGAAATTCAAAATTTAGAAGAGGTAATTGTTTCCTCGGTAAGGGTTAAAGACAATATCCCAATAGCATTTAATAATGTGTCAAAAGAAGAAATTTCTAAAAGAAATTTAGGTCAAGACATCCCTATTTTATTAAATTTTTTACCCAATGTAGTTACTACTTCTGATGCAGGTGCTGGTATTGGTTATACCGGAATTAGAATTAGAGGGATAAACTCACAATCAACAAATGTTACCATCAATGGAATCCCATATAATGATGCGGAATCATTAGGAACATTCTGGGTTGATTTACCTGATTTTTCATCCTCTGTTGAAAATTTACAAGTTCAAAGAGGTATAGGCACCTCTGTAAATGGTTCTAGTGCTTTCGGCGCAAGTATTAATATTTTAACCGATAAAATCTCTCAAAATCCATACTTTGAAAGTGCTAATACAGTTGGTAGTTTTAATACCATAAAAAATAATTTTAGATTCAGCACGGGTTTATTAAACGACACTTTTGAGTTTTCTGGAAGGCTTTCAAAAATTGATTCTGATGGTTACATTGATAGAGCTTCATCAGATTTAAAATCATATTTTCTTCAACTTTCTTACAAGAAAAATAAAACACTATTAAAGTTTTTAAATTTTGGAGGACATGAAATAACCTATCAAGCTTGGAATGGTATTGACTTTCAAACACTAGAAAATAATAGGACCTTTAATCCATCAGGACTTTATTATGATTTGAATGGTGAAGAAAGATTCCATGAAAATGAAGTTGATAATTATAAGCAAGATCATTTTCAATTTCATTGGACCCAGTCTATTTCTAAGGATCTTACGTCAAATTTAGGTCTAAATCTCACTAATGGAAAGGGTTTTTATGAGCAGTATAATGAAAATGGAAGTGAAGACTTTATTACAAGAAAGTGGTTAGATAATCAGTTTTATGTTATTAATTATAACCTAAATTATCTGAAGAATAAGAGTAATTTAATTTTTGGCTCAACATACAGTGAATATGATGGCGATCATTTTGGGGAGACAATTTGGTCTCAAAATTCAAGTGATATTGAATTTACGAATCTTTTTTACAATGGAAATGGTTTAAAAAAAGACTTTAGCAATTTTATAAAATCAATTTATCAAATTTCCAATGATATAAGCATTTATGCTGATTTACAACTAAGAAAAATAGATTATATAACCTCAGGTAGCACCTCTAATGTTGATGAATTAGCTGTAAATAAAAAATATTCATTCTTTAATCCTAAAGCTGGATTTAATTATACATTTAGTGATAAAAATAAAATTTATTTTTCCTTGTCAAGGGCTTATAGAGAACCTACTCGAAGTGATTTTGAAAATAATTTAAATATTCAGCCCGAGGAATTAGTTGATTATGAATTTGGATGGAAATATAAGAGTGAAAAGTTTTATTTCGGCTCAAATTTATACTATATGAATTATAAAAATCAGTTGGTTTTAACTGGTGCATTAGATGATGTGGGAACACCAATTAGAGAAAATAGTGGTAAAAGTTATAGAAAAGGAATTGAGCTTGAAACTATGTTAAAAGCTACAAATAATATTGACATCTCTACTAATATTAGCTTCAGTAAAAATAAAAATATTGATTACAAAACAAACTTTAATGGAGAGGTCACTAATTGGGGGGACACAGATATTTCATTCTCTCCAAATTTAATTTCATCGGTAGCTTTCAACTTTAACCCGAAAAAAGATTTGAATATATCTCTCTTAAATAAGTTTGTTGGAGATCAATACATGAGTAATACGGAATCTGTTGTTTCAAAGCTTAATTCATACTCTACAACTGACCTTAATTTCATATACAGTTTTAAAAAATCAAAATACTTTAATGAAATTATTTTTTCGGCAATGCTAAATAATATTTTTAATAAAGAATATGTGTCTAATGGTTATTATTATACTTATGATGATACATGGTCAGACCCCAATATAGTTACAACCATTGAGGGAACAGGTTATTATCCACAAGCTAAAAGAAACTTTCTAATTGGATTTACATTTAAACTCTAGAAGCTAGTAATAACTAAAATATTACCATTTGATTCAACTCTGTAAGGTTTGAGCGAGCAGGTTAGAGCCACCCCAATTGATTGTCCGGTGATTAAACTGTAGTTGTTTTGCTCTGCACAACCTGAGGTTGCTTCTAATCCCGAAATAATAAGTGTCGAACATGGTAAGTTAGCATGATTTGGATCTGCAGCATCCCATGCCAAATAGCCTGTGCCTGAATTTACAATTATAATACCTCCATTGCCAACATTTGGTATATAAACTGAATTACTAATAAAGTTAAGATCATTATACTGAGGGAGGTTTAAATTAATTTCATAATAAATATCAAGATCTAGCAGGTAATTACATCTTGAGTCATTAAAATCTTTTGCACACCCAATAATTAATAATAAAGTAACAAAGGATATTATTTTAGTAAGTCTCATCTGATAAAAATACGATAAATAAGTATGATTTAAATATTTTGTATATTTGAAATTGATCTCGTGGAAGCGAGATTTTTCTTTTATTAGAGATAACAAACTAAAAATTATTGATATGAGTAAAATTTCATATTATACCGCTGAAGGTCTTAAAAAACTAAAAGAAGAATTAAATCATCTTAAGGATATTGAGAGACCAAAAGCATCAAACGCAATTGCAGAGGCTAGAGACAAAGGAGATTTGAGTGAAAATGCTGAATATGATGCTGCTAAAGAAGCTCAAGGAATGCTTGAAATGAGAATTTCAAAATTGGAAGAAACTCTTTCAAATGCTAGAGTAATTGATGAATCCCAACTTGATAACTCTAAGGTTCTTGTTTTATCCAAAGTAAAAATTAAAAATCAGGTGAATAATATGATTGTGGATTACACAATTGTAGCTGACGGTGAAGCTGACCTATTAAAGGGTAAAATCTCTGTTAATTCTCCAATTGGTAAGGGGTTACTTGGAAAATCTGTTGGGGAAATTGCAAAAATAAATGTTCCTAGTGGAATCATAAATTTTCAAGTTTTAGAAATCACAAGATAAATGCCTACAATATTTAGTAAAATTATCAAAGGAGAAATACCATGTCATAGGGTAGCAGAAAATGATGACTTTTTAGCGTTTTTAGATATAAGCCCTAACTCAATTGGTCATACATTATGTATTCCCAAAGTTGAAATTGATGATATTTTGGATTTAGATGAAGTAACATATAAAAATCTCATGTTGTTTTCGCGCAAAGTAGCCAAATCAATCAAAAAAGTGATTAAATGTAAAAAAGTGGCGATGTCTGTTATTGGGCTTGAAGTTCCACACGTTCATGTTCATTTAATACCAATAAATCAGATGAAAGATGCAGATTTTTCAGAAAAGATTGATATTACTAAATCCGATTTTACATTAACTGCCAAACTGATATCTGATTCATTTAATAGCCTTTAATTTTATAAGCATTTTTGTTCCTTGCCCAACGATCGATTCTATTAATTTAATTTCCCCTTTGTGGTATTCTTCAATTATTCTTTTGGAGAGAGATAAACCCAGGCCCCAACCTCTTTTCTTAGTGGTTGCTCCAGGCTTAAAAATCTTATTTTTAAATGATTGTTTTATACCAATTCCATTATCTGAAATATAAATTTTCAAGTATTCATTTTCTTCAATAATACTTATTTTTACCTTTCCGCTATCTTTTATCGAATCAATACTATTTTTAATGATATTCTCTAAACACCAGCTAAATAATTGATTATTTAAATAAACTATTATTTCGTGTTTTGGATATTCAAATTCTAATGTAATTTTCTTACTTAATCTAGCCCTAAGATAATTAATAGTTTTGCTAATTTCTTCACAAATATTTTCTTTAGTAAGCTCAGGTTTAGATCCAATTTTATTAAACCTTTCGGAAATAATATTTAACCTTTCTAAATCCTTTTCGACCTCTTTTAGATATTGATCTTTATTTGATGAGGTTTTTAGTAGTTCAATCCAACCCATAAGCGAAGTTAATGGAGTTCCTATTTGATGAGCTGATTCTTTTGCCATACCATTCCAAAGCATATTAATTTCTGCTATTTTTATACTCTTAAAAAAAAGAAATGCGATAAAACCTAAAATAGATGCAACTATTACCAATGCAAACGGAAAATATTTTAATATGTTTAATAAATTTGAATTACCATAATAAAGAGTAGAAATTTTCTCGCCTAACAAAAAAATTTCTATTGGTTCATTTTCTGAGCTAAACTTTTTAATTAATGTATTAACTTTTACTGAATCATTTACATTTAAATTTTTAATATTATTTATTTCTATTTGCCCATCATCATCAACTTTAATCATAGGAGTTGATTTATTCTTTTTTAAAACTTCTAATGTCAAATTGGAAATTTCCCCATCAATGTTAATGAGTTCTAAAGTAGCTTCAGACCACAGCTCCATTTTATTTCTCTCCTCAACCTTAAGGTTTTGAACAAATAAATAAGTGCTCCAAAAAATTACAGATATTACAAAAATTGATAAAAGCATTATTAACCAATTAATATTTTGATATCTGTCTCTCACATTAAAAAATTTATATATAAATATAAAATATACTGGTTTTATATATAGATTAAACTTCAATATTACTTATTTATTATCTATCTTCATATTTAAGATTAAAAAAATTATGGAAGTACAAGGTTCAATCAAAGTTATCGGAGAAGTTCAAGAAATTAGTGCAACTTTTAAGAAAAGGGAATTAGTTCTAACAACCGATGAGCAATATCCTCAAACATTGTCAATAGAATTTGTCCAGGATAAAATAGATCTTTTAAATAGTTTTGACATTGGTCAAAATGTTAAAGTTAATATTAACTTAAGGGGAAGGGAGTGGGAGAATCCTCAAACAAAAGAGATAAAATATTTTAATTCCATTCAAGGTTGGAGAATCGAATTAACTGAAAATAAATCTGATATAAATGAAGATCTGCCTCCAATGGATAATTTAAGTCCATTTGAACCTGCATCTGAAACAAATGATGAGGACTTAGACGATCTTCCGTTCTAAAATTATGTTGTCAATTGATGAATTAAATAAGCATAACGAAAGAGAAATTTTTCTATCAATATTAAAGGAAAAGTTACCCACCAAACGCTATAAAAAAATTATTCAAAAAAGCGATTATAATAGAAAAATCTTCGAATTACAAATTGATCTAGTTAACCTACAAAATTGGATAAGTAAAAATAATAAAAGGGTTTGCATAATTTTTGAAGGTAGGGACGCTGCCGGAAAAGGCGGTGCAATCAAAAGGTTTGCAGAACACCTAAATCCAAGAAATTCACGAGTTGTTGCATTAGCTGAACCAACACAAGTTGAAAAAGGTCAATGGTATTTTCAAAGATATTTAAAGCAAATACCAAATCCAGGTGAAATTGTATTCTTTGATAGAAGCTGGTATAATAGGGCTATTGTTGAGCCGGTGATGGGATTTTGCGGAAAAAGTGATTATGAGTTATTTATAAATCAGGTCAATGATTTTGAAAAAATGTTGATTGATGATGGTGTAATACTAATCAAGCTGTGGTTCTCCATTACTAAAGATGAACAAAAATTTAGATTTGTAAATCGATTATCTAATCCTCTGAAAACATGGAAGTTTAGTGAAGTTGATATGGAGGGTCAGAAGAGATGGGATCTTTATACCAGATATAAAGAAAAAATGTTTTTAAAAACAAATTCAGATCATGCTCAATGGAAAATTATTGATAGTAATAATAAATTAGACGCAAGGATAAATTCAATAAAGTATGTACTTTCTAAATTTAAAAACTTTAAAAAAACTTTGCATTCAACAGAAAAATCAAAAAATATAAAAAAAGATAAACAGGCTATTTTTAAAAAAAAAGATTTAAAATTTTTAAATAAAAATAAAGCACTTATCGATATACTTTCAAGAGACAATACATCTCTTTCTAAGACTCTCAGATATGTAAAATTTGAAAGGGATCTTAAAAAGCTTCAAATAGAAATGATCAAGCTCCAAAATTGGGTTTCAGAAAAAAATAAAAAAATTGTCATTTTATTTGAAGGTAGAGATTCAGCTGGTAAAGGTGGAGCCATTAGAAGGACGATACAAAACTTAAATCCGCGGAAACTTAAAGTAGTAGCACTTCCAAGACCATCAATATCAGAAGAAGGGCAGTGGTACTTCCAAAGGTATGTTGAGCACTTTCCTAAAAATGGTGAGATTATTTTTTTTGATAGATCATGGTATAATAGGGCAGTTGTTGAGCCTGTTAATGGTTTCTGTTCAAAAGAAGAATATGAAAATTTTATCAAACATGTAAATGATTTTGAAAAAATGGTAATAGATAATAATATTCTTCTTCTAAAATTTTATTTTTCAATTTCAAAAGAAACCCAAAAAAAGAGATTTAAGGAGATAAAAAATAGTTCATTAAAGAAATGGAAATTTACAGATGTTGATAGTAAAGCTCAAGATTTGTGGGATGAATACACCAAATTCAAAGATAAAATGTTCAAGAAAACTAATACTAAAATAGCTCCATGGAATATTATACTTGCAGACAGAAAAATAGATGCTCGTATAAAGGCAATTAAGTTGATTTTAAACAATATTCCTTATGACAAATCAACTGATATTCACTCCAAAGAGATTAAATTTTAAAATCAAATATTTCTTATGAATTCAATTAATTTCAGTGAATTATCTACTGAGTAATCCCCGATAGATGTCCTTCTTAGTTCTGAAAGATGAGCTCCTGAACCTAATTCTTTCCCAAAATCATGAGCAAGTGATCTTATGTAGGTTCCCTTGCTACAAGTAAGTGAAAACTCAACTTCTGGAAAATTTATAGAACTAATTAAAAAATCATGAATTACTATTTCTCTTTTTTCAACTTCAACTTTTACACCTTTTCTAGCAAGTTTATACAGTCTAACTCCATCTTTTTTTACAGCTGAAAAAACTGGTGGTTTTTGATTAATTTCTCCAACAAATTTTTTTGCTGTTTCAATTATTAAATTCTCATTTATATGTTCAGTAGGATAGTACACATTAGGTTTGGTTTCCAAGTCATATGAAGGGGTAGTAGAACCAATAGTCATTTTTCCAGTGTATGTTTTATTTAGTCCTGAAAACTCGTCAATTCTTTTTGTCATTTTACCTGTACAAATTATTAATAGGCCTGTCGCAAGAGGATCTAAAGTACCCGCATGTCCAACTTTGATTTTTTTAATATTCAACTTCTTTTTAATGGAATTTCTAAGCTTACTTACTACATCGAATGATGTCCAATTTAATTCTTTATCAATAAGAATCATTTCACCTGCCTGAAAATCTAAGCTCATATATTTAAATAATAAGTATTGACAATAAACCTAAAATAAAACAATAAAAACTAAAATAAATCAGGTTATTATTTGCAACAACTTTTATCATAAGTTTACATGCCAATAAACCTGTAATAAACGAAGAAATAAAACCAATCATTAAAATCCCAAATTCAATATCATTGTAAAATATATCTCCTGATAATAGATCTCTCAGAATTGCACCGAATATTACAGGAATAACTATTAAAAAAGAAAATTTTGCTGCCTCACTTTTATTATTTCCCAAAAAAATTGAAGTACATATTGTTGCTCCTGACCTAGAAATTCCAGGTATAATGGCTATTGCTTGTGATAAACCTATAATAAATGCATGTTTATTACTTATTTTAAAATTTTTTGCTTTTGTGATTTTTGTAAGAAAAAGTAATACTCCTGTAATAATCAGCATTACACCAACCAATTTCATATTCTCTGAAAAAAGAAATTCTATTTTTTCACTGAGTAAAAAACCAACTATTCCAGCTGGTATTATAGCAATCAAAATTTTTATAATATATAGTTTACTGTTTTTATCTTCTTTACTTAGCATACCAAAAAATAGACCTGTGATATCTTCCCTAAAGACAATAATGGTACTTACTGCTGTAGCAAAATGTAAAACGGAAGTCATTAGTAGGTTATCTGAAGGTAATTGATCCGTTTGAAGTAATGTCCTTGCAATTTCTAGGTGACCGCTAGAGGAGACAGGTAAAAACTCGGTTAACCCTTGAATAATACCAAGAATGACAGCGTCAATTTCATTCATTTTTATTTTTTGGAGATTTAAGAATAGCATGTATTTGAATCCCAAAACCTATTAATATCAACGCAGGGGCAACTCGAATTCTTCTAAAGCTGTAAATTTCCTCAGAGAATATATTAGGATCATCACTTCCCCCACCGTACATTAAAATAAAACCAAGAATTATAAAAAAAATGCCAATCAAAACATATTTATAATTTGTTTTATCAAATAAAAATTCTTTTTTCTTTTTCATGACTAAACATCCAAATTATCGGCCTTTATTTTTAAAATATTTTGTGTTGCTAAGAACGTACTAATATAGCTAATAATTAAACCAAGACTAATGATAATTATAAATAACATTAGTAATGATTGTAATTTAATATTTTCAACAAAAGAAATATTTGAATCAATATAGTATATCAATAAAATTAGTGTAGATATTGATACTAATGATGAAATTATACTCAATAAAATATTAGTTCTTATAAATGGTCTTCTTATAAAACTTTTAGTTGCCCCGACAAGTTGCATTGTTTTTATCAGTTGTCTGTTTGAATAGATTGAAAGCCTTATTGAACTATTAATAACTAAAAATGTAATTATCGATAATATCATAATTGAAGGCATAAGCCATAATGATACTCTTTTAATATTATTATTAATTGAATTAATTAAATTTTTATCGTAGGTGATTTCATCAACATATTTTTTCTTACTAATTATAGCAGAAATACTATCTAAAGAAGAGGCTTCAACAAATTCACTTTTGAGATTAATGTCAATGGAATTAACAAGTGGATTAAACCCTAGTTCCTGAATGAAATCTTGTCCGTATTCATCTTTCATAATCAATAAAGCATCATCTTTAGAAATATATTTTAATTTTTGAATGTAACTACTCATCAAAAGTTCATTTTGTAGTTGAATTATCTCTATTTTTTTTGCATTTTCCTTAAAGAAAATTGAAACCGAAAAATCTTCTTTAAATGCGTTTGCGATTGAATTAGAACTGATGAAGAAAATACCAAAAAAACCAAACAAGAATAATACTGTAGACATTATTACTGTGATTGAAACATAAGATGTAAAAAGCCTTCTATTTTTTATATTTCTCATCTAATTGAAAATTTATTAATGATTTGTACATAAATGTAATGAAGAAATCAATAATTAAAAAGATTTTCTATTGTTAGTAGAAAATGTAAATTTGTTTTGTTTGGTCAATATAAATAAGATGGAATACAATTTTACAAGTATAGAGGAAAAATGGCAAAAATATTGGCATGAAAAAAAGATTTACGAAGTAAACAATAAATCTGATTTACCTAAATATTATATTCTTGACATGTTTCCATATCCGTCCGGATCGGGATTACACGTTGGACATCCTCTCGGATATATTGCATCAGATATAATTTCAAGATACAAAAGAACAAAGGGTTTTAATGTTTTACACCCTATGGGGTTTGATTCATTTGGATTGCCTGCTGAGCAATATGCAATAAAAACAGGTCAACATCCTAAAATTACAACTGAGAATAATATTATTAGGTTTAAAGAACAATTAAACAAACTTGGTTTATCATATGATTGGAGTAGGGAAATAAAGACAAGTGATAGCAGCTATTATAAGTGGACTCAATGGATTTTTTTAAAACTCTACAATTCCTTCTTTGATAAAGAAAAAAATAAGGCAATTAATATTTCTGAATTAAATATTCCTGAAACTTTAAGCGAAAAAGAAAAAATAAGATTTATAGATAATAAACGATTAGCATATATTGACACTATTGATGTTAATTGGTGTGAAGAATTAGGAACAGTACTTGCGAATGAGGAGGTAATAGGTGGGCTAAGTGAAAGAGGTGGATATCCTGTTATTCGCCGACCAATGAAACAATGGGTTATGAGAATAACCGATTATGCTGACAGACTCCTTGAAGATTTAGATAATTTAGATTGGCCTGAATCCATTAAAACATCTCAAAGAAATTGGATAGGAAAATCATCTGGTGCACAAATAAGTTTTAAAGTTAATGGAAATCATAGTATTGATGTATTCACTACACGACCTGATACTATTTTTGGAGCCACATATTTAGTGCTTGCACCTGAGCACCCAATCGTAGACACAATTGTAACAAAAGGTCAAAAAAAAGAAATAAATGAATATGTTAAAACCGCTTTGTCAAAAAGTGATCTTGAAAGGCAAGAGAATCAAAAAAATAAAACAGGCGTATTCACTGGGTCATATGCGATAAACCCTATGTCAAAAAGTAAAATACCAATATGGGTTTCTGATTATGTTTTATATGGATATGGTACCGGAGCAATAATGGCTGTACCAGCTCATGACGAAAGAGATTTTGAGTTTGCAAATAAGTTTAATCTTGAAATATTAAAAGTTATAAAAAGTGATGAGGAGTTTTACTCTGGATCAGGTAAGATTATTAACTCTGGTGAATTTAATGGTATGGATAGCATAAAATTTAAAGAGGTGGTTACAGACATTTTAGAAAAAAATGAACAAGGAAAAAAGACTATAAACTATAAGCTAAGAGATTGGATATTTACAAGACAAAGGTATTGGGGTGAACCGATTCCAATTTTACATTCTGAAGCTGGTATGAAAGCTGTTGACGAAAAAGATTTACCTATTGAGTTACCTGAGGTTGATTCATATCTTCCAACAGATGACGGTATGTCTCCTTTGGCTAGGAATATTGAATGGAAATCTGTTTCAATTAACGGCAGCAAATTTTTGAGAGAAACCAATACGATGCCTCAATGGGCTGGATCATGTTGGTATTATTTAAGATTTTTGGATCCGAATAACCAATCAGAGTTTGCGTCTGGAGATAGTATTAAGTATTGGATGCCAGTTGATTTATATATTGGTGGTGCAGAGCATGCGGTTTTACATTTATTATATTCTAGATTTTGGCATAAGGTGTTATATGATTTAGGCTATGTCAATACAAAAGAGCCATTTAAGAAGCTGGTCAATCAAGGAATGATTCTAGGAAATAGCGCCTACATTTTTAGAAAAAATGATCAGACGGGATATGTTTCATCTGAATTGGTAAATAAATATAAGACTCAAAAAATTCTGGTTGACATTAAATATGTTAATGAAAAAAATGAATTAGATATTGATTTATTAAAAAAAGAAAATCCTAAATTTAAAGCAGGAGTTTTTGAGTTTGATAAAGTTTTTAATGTTCATAGAGAAGTTGAAAAAATGTCAAAATCAAAATATAATGTGGTTAATCCTGACGAAATATGTGAAAAATTCGGGGCTGATACTTTGAGAATGTATGAAATGTTCCTTGGCCCCCTTGAACAATCCAAACCTTGGAATACTGCAGGAATTTCTGGTGTTCACAGCTTCCTAAAAAAGTTTTGGAAACTTTATTTTAATTCTGATGAACTAAGAATAAATAATTCAAAACCAAGTAAAGATTCATTAAAAATTTTACATAGATGTATTAAAAAGGTTTCTTCTGACATAGAGACTTTTTCTTTTAACACGGCAGTTTCAACCTTAATGATAACGGTAAATGAATTAACTTCACAAAAATGTATAAGTAAAGAAATTTTAGAACCGCTATTAATTGTATTGTTCCCTTTTGCCCCTCATATTTGTGAAGAAATTTGGCAGCAAATTGGTAATACAGAATCTATAATTTTTTCAAGCTTTCCACAATACATTGAATCATACTTAGAAGATAACACTAAAATATACCCTGTTTCAATAAATGGAAAATTAAAATATAAGATTGAATTATCTACTCATTTAACAAAAGAGGATATAGAGAAAGCTATTCTATCCGACGAAAATTTCATAAAGAAATTAGATGGTAATATACCTAAAAGAGTTATTATAATACCTGGAAAGATCATTAATTTTGTATTATGATTTATGTTGTATTATTTACTTTTCTTCAATATTTTTTTAGTTAAGATGTTAGTGCTATAATTTGGGTGG
This sequence comes from uncultured Bacteroidota bacterium, assembly GCA_902608795.1. Lineage (GTDB taxonomy): Bacteria > Bacteroidota > Bacteroidia > Flavobacteriales > Flavobacteriaceae > MED-G13. The sequence goes on along the minus strand of CACLPI010000020.1, from coordinate 4,834 downwards.
CTGTTTATGTTTGCCTTTACCATATTTTGTAGCAGTATCAAATAAGAAGTTTATAAAAAAGATATTTGCCTATTTATTTGTTGATCAAGGGATATGTAAGTTTCAGTTCTTGAAACACCTTCAATTTTTTGAATTTTGTTTGTTAAAATTATCATTAAGTCCTCATTATCTTTGCAGATAAGTTTTGCAAGAACACTCCAATCACCTGTAGTGTAATGACACTCTAATATTTCTGGGATTTTTTTGAGTTCATTGACAACTATTTTGTTATTAGCTGCTTTATCCAAAAAAACACCAATAAATGCCATTGTGGTATAACCTAATCTTTTTGTATTAATTATGATCTGGGAGCCTAGAATTAAATTTTGAGCTTCTAGCTTTCTAAGTCTTTGGTGGATTGCTGCACCAGAAACACCAATATTTTTCGCTATTTCAAGAATAGGTCTTCTTGAATTTTCCATAAGCATTTTTAGAATTTTTTTATCTATACCGTCTAATTTCAAAATATCTTTTTTCATTTAATTATATTTCATTAAAGTAAATTCCGAAACTTTCTAGTTCTTTCAAAACAGGTTCATAAATTTCTTTGATAACTGGAGTTTGAATACCGTAAGAATTTATATGACCATTTAAAATCATTAAACATGAAATGGCGAGAGGTAAACCAACAGTTTTGGCCATTGCTGTAAATGTATTATCCTCTCCAACGCACCCCATTGTCGAAACAATAGTTTTTTTCTTATTTAACTTATCCCTGTATTTGAATTCGTGATACATTAATATCATGTCTATGTCATTATCCTCTAACTGCCATGCCTCTTTCAATATATGCTCTAAAATTTGTGCTGGAGAGGCATTTTCAAAAGGAATTTTCTTTGAATCGCTAAACAGATTGATTTCATTTAGCTTAACCCAATCAAAATCTTCCTCACTTATATTTAATATATTTTTAACCTTTTCTTCAACAGTTAAAGATTTATCATATGGCAGAAAGCAATTTAAAAAATCTCTGTAGGATAAATTTTTACAATCAAACATCTTAAATGTATCGTCAGTTAATCCTAACCTAACAAGCATATTCCATGATTTTGGAAAACCCACCTTTCTGATAGTACCCCTTATCATTGTTTCAATATTAGCTAACCCATAAATTTCTCTATACTTTAATGAGTCCCGGTTTGCATATACATCAAATTCTCCATATTCATTAATATTTATTCTTTCAGCATTTTCAAAAAGTCTATTGTAGGGTAAATATTTATATTTTTTATTTTCAATGTATTTAGCAGGTAAACCTTGACCTGCTAGAATAACATTTCTAGGATTCCATGTAAATTTATAATTCCATGAATTGTTATCACTCTGAGGAGCAATTAATCCGCCTGTATATGATTTAAAAGAGTATACAGAATAATTATTATCCTTAAGTTTATCAATTATTTTTTTTGCACTCATATGGTCTATACCAGGATCAAGACCCATCTCATTCAAAAAAATTAAATTTCTGTCTTTTACACTTTTATTAATACTTTTCATTTCATCGCTAACATACGATGCAGTTATTAAATTTTTTTTAAGCTTAAGACATGAGTTAGCAAGAATCATGTGTAGTCTTGCGGGTAACATTGATATGATTATATCATTTTTTAATATATATTCTTCTCTTTCATTATCATCTAAAATATTTATTATTGAAACAGAACACCTGTTGTTTTTTTTATAATGTAGGAGATGATCAATTTTAACATCGGTAATATTTAAATAAAGATTTTGTTCTTGAGATTTATCTAATAAATATTTAATCAAATAAGCAGAAGATTTTCCTGCACCAACGATTAAAATATTTCTCATATTACACAATTTAAAATATAATATTAGTAAATTAATGTTACTATTAATTAAATAATTTAGATTAATTTTAATATTTCATTCCATTGAAAATCTATTTATGAATCGAAACTTCAACGATTTAGAAAAACATACAATTTCATTAGAGGATTATGGGATTATTGATACTAAAATTAACTATAATCTTTCTGTTGAAAATCTTTACAATATCTGTGTCGATAGTAAACAAGGAGTTTTAACCAATAAAAATGTTTTAGCAATAAACACTGGTAAATTCACAGGCCGTTCTCCCAAAGATCGTTATATTGTTTCTGACAAAATAACAAAGAATAAAGTATGGTGGGGTGATATAAATAGACCAATTGAGTCAAATATTTTTGACAAATTATTTTCAAAGATAATTAATCATCTTAACGGAAAAGAACTTTACGTTAGAGATTGTTATGCTTGCGCATCTAAAAATAGCAGACTAAATCTTAGAACTATATGCGAATATGCATGGAGTGATATTTTTTCATATAACATGTTTTTAAGGCCTGAAAAAAACGATAAGTTTGAAATAGAATGGACAGTAATATCAGCTCCAAATTTTCATGCAAATCCTAAAGAAGATGGAATTGACAATGAGAATTTTTCAATAATAAATTTCTCAAAAAAAATTATCATAATTGGTGGAACCGGATATACCGGTGAGATTAAAAAAGGAGTTTTTTCTGTTTTAAATTTTATTTTACCAGTTCTGAAAAATATTTTACCGATGCATTGTAGTGCAAACTCAGCAGAGAATGGTCAAACATCAATTTTCTTTGGTCTTTCCGGTACAGGAAAAACTACTTTATCAACTGACTCTTCCAGAAAATTAATTGGAGACGATGAGCATGGCTGGGATAATGATGGCAACATCTTCAATTTTGAAGGAGGTTGTTATGCAAAAGTTCTCAATTTATCCTACGAAAATGAACCCGAAATCTATGAAGCTATTAAAGAAGGTGCTTTACTTGAAAATGTTATCATTGATAATAATGGTGAGGTTGATTTTAAAAATAAAACAATAACCCAAAACTCAAGAGTCAGTTATCCGATTAACTTTATTAAAAATATCCAACAACCTTCGATAGGAAATAATCCAAAAAATATTTTCTTTTTAACAGCAGATGCTTTTGGTGTTTTACCGCCTATATCAAAACTTAATCCAAGCCAATCTGCTTATCATTTTATCTCAGGTTACACTTCAAAATTAGCCGGAACTGAGGATGGTGTTGATGAACCTGTCCCTTCATTTTCAGCATGCTTTGGAGCTCCTTTTATGCCACTTCACCCTACTGTTTATGCAAAAATGTTAATAAAAAAAATGAAAGAATCTGAAGTTGATGTTTGGCTGGTAAATACAGGCTGGACAGGTGGCCCATATGGGATAGGTAAAAGAATGGAGCTGAAATATACACGAGCGATGATAAATGCTGCTATGTCAGGTGAACTAGATAATTTAAATAATGGTAATTATCATATTCATTCAGTTTTTAATTTAATGCAGCCTAGAGTTTGTCCAAATGTTCCAACAAGTGTTTTAAGTCCAAGGCAGACATGGAATAATGATGTAAAATATTATAAGAAAGCCTATATGCTATCGCAAGCTTTTGTCAAAAATTTTGAAAAATTTTCGAGCAAAGCAGATAATCTGATTCTTTCAGGGGCGCCAAATATCAAATAAATTATTTTTTTCTATTAGCCTTTCCAATATAATTATCCAGTGCCATAGACATTGAAGGGAATTTTGGTGTTGGAGCATAAATATCAACATTTAAACCATTATCCTCCACAGCTTTTTTTGTTATTGAACCAAAGACAGCAATCCGGGTATTGTTTTGTTTAAATTCAGGAAAATTGTATAGTAAAGATTCAATTCCAGATGGGCTAAAAAATACTAAAATGTCATAAGTTACATCAGCTAGATGTGAAAGGTCACTAATTACTGTTTTGTAAAAAATCGATTCCCTCCATTTGACCTCTAACTCATTAAGTAGTTTCGGAACCTCCGGTTTAAGTTTATCAGTTGTGGGTAATAAAAAAGCCTCATTTTTATGTTTAGAAATTAATGGACATAATTCTTCAAAGGTCCTTTTACCAACATAAATTTTTCTTTTTCTATAAACAACATGATTTTGTAGATATAGAGCTACAACTTCAGATTGGCAAAAATACTTCATAGAATCAGGAACCTTATACCTCATCTTTTCACATATCCTGAAGTAGTGATCTACGGCATATCTACTCGTTAGAATGATAGCAGAAAATTTGGTAAGATCTATTTTTTGTAGTCTTATTTCTTTAACAGTTGCCCCTTTTACGTGAATAAAAGGAATAAAATCAATTTTTATTTTTCTTTTTTTTTGTAGATCAAAAAAAGGGGAGCTTTCCAATTTTGGCCTGGGTTGTGAAACAAGTACAGTTTTAACTTTCATGCTTTTTTACTCTTTATACTATAATTTTGGCAAAGTAATAGTATGGAATAATTTCAAGAGTGCAAAGATACAAAATAAAATAAAACCAATTTTTCCCAATAATATTTTTAAAAGAAATAAATATTATTAGGTAGCCTACAACTAGGTAAGTTATTGAAAGTATTATGAAAAAGTAAATAAATTTCTGTTGAAAAAAAGAGTTGTAGCATATTATAAAATTAAAAATCAAAATTAATATGCCTAACGAGTTTTTAAAAATTAATTTTGACCACAAATAAGTCTTGATAATCTTTTGAAAACCAAATAACCAACCAATAAAGATTTCTAAAAAATTTTTCAAAAGATAAAATAGGGCACATATTTTAGCAACATTAAAATAAGTTGTTAAATCAAACTGATTTAATTTCCAAAAAGTATAAATTATTGAAAAATTTGAGATAAAAAGTAATTTAAATAAAAAGTCAAAAAATTTAAAATTTATTCTTTCGCCGATTACCAAACTACTAATTAATTCTCTTTTTTTA
>CACLPI010000019.1 GCA_902608795.1 uncultured Bacteroidota bacterium | reverse complement strand
ATCGACGATAGCTTGAGTATATTCGTAAGCTCCAATGTCAACTATATCATTAGACGACTCAAAGTTATCAGGCGGGGAACCTTGATTCACTAAAGAAAAGTCGTCAATATAATAATCTGCCCCCACACCAGCTTGCACAGGTGGTCCCTTTACATATAAAAATAAATTATTAGAAATACTGTAAGTGAAATCTGCGTTTAATAAAGTCCATTCTTGATCAGACACTTCGGTTGCCTGATTCAGATTATAATACTCGTTTTCATCAACATCTTTTATTGTTAGTTGAGCTGTGCCTGTTTCCCCTTCAGCTAATTTTACCCAAACATAAAATGTATATGTCTCTTCTTGATTTAATAAATTATTCAATGAAATCTTAGGGCTATGCCAGTTAGCTGTTCTGTCAGAGGTTAATAAGCTATTATTGCCCGTGAGAGATTCAGAAGATGAGATTTGAATCTCAGATCCAAAGTTTGTCCAGCCGCCAGACCCATTTTCAAAACTGGTCGAGGATATTGCATCACCTCCAATCTCCGGCCTGGGATTTCCATCAATATCATCTACTGGGCTATAATTTGGGTTACCAGCATTGATCGCAGGAGAATTTGCATTCACGGAAAAGTCTGTCTGGGTAACATTTATGGGTCCATTTACAATCTGAGGAGCAGAAACAAATTGAGGGTCTTCGTTTATTATATTATTAGATTCAGTGGCTGGCCATGCATACGTACCATTTACAATTATGTTATTAACAGCAACTTTTCCTCCATATACATTATTAAGTTCTAAAGCTGAAAATTCATTGTCTCTGGTCATTATAATATTATTTACAACCGTAGCATTTAAAACATGGTTGGCTTTAATTCCTCCTACTTGTTGACCACTATGTCGCGGATTTCCTTCAGCTTCTGATATATCCTGTATAATTTCATGAACACCATTATAGTAGAGTGTATTATTCTGATAAATTGCCGAGGCTCCGTGAGAGTGATCAAAATTGATACCGTTTTTGCCATTATTTAAACACAGGTTATTTTCAAATAAAAAGGTCCCAGCATAATCTGGGTCGCTTCTGGTAACATATATTCCTTGACCGTCCCAAATATATTGAAAATTAGCAGTGCCATAATTTGGATTATTATTACCTGAATTATCTGGAAGCTGAGTTACATAAAAACGTATCCTATTCCAGTTATTGTACACAATATTTCCTCTAATAATCATTTTTATCTCATTCGTATTGTCTCCACTTACAGCAATTGACTCTGCTAAAACAATAGCACTAGAAGCTGATGAGGTCCACCAATTTGAATTATATACTATATTGTTTTCGATTAGTATGTGATCACTATCATTAAATCTTATCGCAGAGCCCGGAGTATCGTGAACAATATTATTTCTAATGATAATATTATGGTGTGCACCATAGCCACCCCATATTCCCTTGCCACTGAAATATGAATGATTATAGTTGGTTGAAGGATCATCATCCTCTGCCATCTGTATCTTATAATCTCTGTCTGCTTCTGCCATTTCATAATTAATCTCCTGAGAAGGCCCTTCTACTTCAAAGCCTTCAACAATTATATAATTCATATTATTAGAAATAACGATACCGCCTCTTCCATCAAATTGAATTTTGGGTGTATGTTCTGGATAATTTCTTAATGTAATGTATGCGCCTTCCGATCCAGATTTGTTTATAGTGACCACATGCTGATTATTCATGTTTGTATTGGTTGACGGATCTACTGAACCATAATTTGCATTTTTATAGACACCATCCATAACATACACCGTCCCTCCAGCACTTACCATTGAAATCCCTTTATTTATAGTCTTAAAAGGATTCTCGATTGTTCCAGAATTATTGTCTGAGCCATTAGAGTCAGAAACATAAAAGTCCTGTGCTGTCACAAACTGAATACTTATGCAGAAAAAAAGAAAAAATCTAAATGTTTTGAATATTGTCATGACTTAATTTGATTGATTTTGAAAAGGATCCTCATTAACATAATTTCTCATTTTTTCTAATTTAATACTATATTTTTTAACTAACTCTTTATTTTCAGGGGTTTTTGAAATGTCTACATTTTGCTTTTTATCATTTTTCATGTCGTAAAGCATATTTCCTAAATATTTTTCTCCTGATACAAATTCCGTATATGAATAGTTTTTATCTATAACTGCTTCACCTTGCTTATATCTTGTATAAATCTCATTTTTTAATATAGTTTTTGGGTTTTCAAGAAGAGGTGTTAAGCTTTTTCCTTGAATATAATTTGGTGCTTTTATTCCCGCAAGCTCACAAAGAGTTGGATATATATCAACTAGTTCTGTAAAAGAATCTGAATTATCTTTTGAACTATATTTTGGAGAAGATATGATTAACGGAATTTGGACTGCTTCATAAAAAGTACTATGCTTACACCAAAAGCCATGTTCACCCAAGAAATATCCATGATCACTCCACAAAATTATTGTTGTATTTTCTCTTAAACCAGCCTCTTCTAATCCTTCTATTAATTTTCCAATCATTGCGTCCATATAAGAAACACTAGCATAATAACCATGAATCAAATCTTTTGATAATGATTCATCAAATAATCCTTCGGCAGGAATACCTAGATAATTTTTTCTTAATTCAGCTGAATTATGTTGTGCTTCAATAGCTATCTCAGGGGAATTTATAGGCTGATATGTATTCACTGCTAATCTGATTTTATCGTGATCATACATATCCCAATATTTTTTGGGTTGTATAAAAGGAAGGTGTGGAGAAACATAGCCAATAGCCATAAAAAAAGGTTTTCCATTGCTGCTAAACTCTTTAAACTTTTTAATTGCTTTAAGTGTTATTTTTCCATCATTGTATGCATAGTCATCTACGTCTGGATATTCGACAATTGGATTTTTCTTTCCGTACTCACCTGTTTCAGCATTGTCTCTTAATCTAATAGATTCAGGGTCTTGAAAATCAGCTTGATCAGCACCCCCATCTTTTTCAGTCCAATGTTCAGCAAAGTCGTCGTTGTGATGATAAATTTTTCCATATGAAATAGTTTCATATCCGTTTTCTTTAAAAATCTGATTTAGTGGAATCGCATTTGGAGTATCAACTGACGCCCTTGTTGAAAAATCATTGAACCTTTTCTCACTAGGCCTAACCCCAGTCATTATACTTGCTCTACTTGCGCCACATACTGCAATATTTGTAAAAGCATTATTAAATTGAACACCCTCCGATGCAAGCTTATCCATGTAAGGGGTGATCATTATTTCATTCTCGTAATTATATGAGTTAATGGTTGGTCTTAAGTCATCAATCGAAATAAAAAGTATATTATGTTTTTGTTCAACTTGGTCGTTGCATGAAATTATAAATATTCCTAAAATGATTACTAGAATTTTTTTCATTATAAATTTAGTTTGATGTTATTTCTGATGCTTTATATCCAATTCTAATCGCTCTTGCAACAATTTTTTGATTATTTCCAACAATAATGGGTTCATGATAGAAGCTCCAACTATTTGTTCCTATTTTTTCATCTGTCTGGTAACCTATTGATGCTCCATTTGTAATTGAGGTCAATTCATATAAACCATCATCCCTAATTTTAAACTCAACATTTTCTGTCTTTGGCTGAATCATATTTGGCCAAAATGATTGAACTAATTTGTTCTCAGCAATGAAGCCTTGATCATTAATTTCTTTCTGCCAATTTTCTAAAGCAAATCTAAAATTGTCTATCTTATCTGCTTGTTTTGGGTCATTGATAATATTATTAACCTCATAAGGATCATTGACTAAATCATAAAACTCCTCTGAAGGCTTTGTTTTCATAAATATATATTTTGCATCTCCATCTAACATATCCAAACTGTCCATTTGAATAAGTTTTGAGTTCATGGTAATTCGCTCTCTGTATTTATTGCGATAAATCAAAGGTAGCTCGGGCATAAAGTTTTTGATATAGACATATCTTCCATCCAAAACTGACCTTTGCATATCTGTACTTTCATCAAATCGATCTGCTGTTCCAAACACATATTTTCTAGCACTCTCTTCATAATGTCCAGCAATAGCTTTACCATCATAATGTTCAGGGGGTTTAATATTTAAAAGAGATAATACAGTAGGTCCTAAATCCATTAATGAAACAATTCTATTGTCAACTTTACCTGCATCCATTTTATTTGGATATCTGATAATTAAAGGCACATTAAGCCCGCTATTTCCGACAGCTCTTTTTTGTCTAAGTAGATTTCCTCCGTGGTCGCTCCAAAACATAATGATAGTCTTTTCCAGCAATCCATCCTCTTCTAGTTGGGTCATCAATTCACCAACTTTTTTATCCATTGCTTCAATATTAGAGTACTTTCTCGCAATATCATTTCTAACCTCTGGAATATCTGGAAAATATGATGGAATTATAATATCCTCTGGGTTGACCGTCAGCGGTTGATTACTTCTTTCCCATATTCTAGATTCATGTGTTAGTAAAGTATTCCACACATAAAAAAACGGCTTATCTTTTGGTGCATCCCTATAACTTACTGTTGACGAAACTTCGTCCCAAGCTGTAAATGGAGCATTGAATTGATAATCACATTTAAAGTTATTAGCACAATAATATCCTTTGGTTCTCAGCACCTCAGTAAATGGTTTAACATATGTCGGAGGAACTACTTCATACTCAGGAATATTTTTTCCCTCTTTGTCAATAACACCAATACTTTTTCTGTATGATACCTCTTCAGGAGTTTTATAATTATGATAATCTCCTGTTCTCATATTATGAGCTCCAAGCCTAGCTGAATACATTCCAGTTATAATAGAAAATCTACTTGGTGCGCATACTCCAACAGTTGAATAGGCATTGGTATATCTAACTCCTTCAGATGCAAGCTTATCTAAGTGTGGTGTTTTAATTACATCATTACCGTATGACCCCAAGATAGGCCCCATATCTTCACAGCTTATCCATACAACATTAAGAGGTTTGTCTGACATTTTTAAATTATCAGAGCATGAATAAAAAAGCAATAAAAATGATAATATGAGTTTTGTCTTATACATATTAATAATGGAGTTTAACATAGTCCTCATCATTTATTTTGCCAATTAAATCATCTGGGACATTATTCCATTTAGAGTTTTTGTCCAAAGGATGAAGACTAGGTTTCAATACTGAAATTGGATCATCTAAAAGAAAATCTCCTTGGCTTTTCATCCAATTTTTAAGAGCAACGGACAGCCTATTTCTTATCTCTTTGTATTTGGGATCATTTATTAAATTTACTTTCTGGTATGGATCTTTTTCCAGGTCATATAATTCTTCATAAGGAACATTTGGAAATGACTCGGCTCCCATTTTAGCCAATTGGTTTATAACTGGATTATCACCTAAGTTTGAGTTAACAACTTCAACAGAATTAAAGTTTCTTATTAACTTATATCTATTACCTCTTACCATTCTTGATGGAAATATTTTACATTCTCTTATATTTTGTCTTGTTGAAACCCCAAAAACATAATCATGAATTTTCATATTACTTCCATTTAAAGTTTCAAGAAAACTCTTTCCATCTATTTCACTTGGAATTTCAGTATTTGAAACTTCTAGTATGGTAGGCAAAACATCTACAAGTGTCAACAATGTTTCAGATGTAGTGTTGGGCTTAATTTTTCCAGGCCACCTGACAATGAATGGCACACGTAATCCCTGCTCTTTTAAACTCCACTTACCACTTAGGCCATGGTCTGATGCATAAATAAACATTGTATTTTCTCTTAGGTCATAATTATCAACCATGTTCAAAACTTTTCCTAGTTGATCATTATCATCTTGAATATTTTGATAATACCCAGGCTTGTGGTTTCCTATGTAAGGAGGATCATAGGGTAACTTAAAAATGTCTGCTTTACTAAAATTTGATGTTTGGGGAAATGGGCCGTGTGGATAATCTGATGCAATAATTAAACAAAAAGGTTTGTTTACATTTTTCAAGTAATCATCAATTTGCTGAAGAGGTAAGTATCTATTATTAATTTTTGGGAAATAATGGGTCCAGTCAAACACTTTATTTGGCTTAACATGACTTTTACCTGCTAAAACTACTTCATAGCCTGACTCCTTTAATAATGACGTGATGCTTTTAATGTCAGGCTTTACACCAATATGATTAGCCATACATCCATTTTTCAAAGGATACATTCCTGTAAAAATTTGAGACCTACTGGGCGCGCATATTGCCTGACCCGTATAAAAGTTTGAAAACTTTATCCCTTGGCTGGCAAGAAGATCAGCATTGCTGGTTTGAACGTTTGGATTTCCATACACTCCATAATCAAGCAAATCCTGATCATCAGAAAGATAGAATACTATATTGGGTGTTTTTGAATCGTTCTGGGTATAAAAGCTATTGAAATGCAATAAAAAGATTGATAAAATATAATAAGTGAGTCCATTTCTTTTCATTGCTTAATTATCTTTTTTGTTATTGTCTTCTGATTAACTACAGATGTAATATTAAGTAAATAAGTGCCGTATTCTAAATTTGATATATCAATTATAACTTCTTTATTATTACTAAACCTGTCAATTAATTTTTGACCCTGTAAATTAAAAATCTTAATATTATAATTTGAATAATCAGGAAGAATTATGTTGAATTCATCTTCTGCTGGATTAGGAAATAACTCAACTTGAAAATCATTATTATTTACAAAATTAAACTCACTATTAGAAAGAGATTCGTCAATATCAAATACTAGTGAAGTTAAAGAAAGTTCGGGCAAAGTTGTAGTAAAATATCTGTCATAATAATCTATTTCATTTGTACCCAAAAATGAAAACTCCTCAGAATCATTATCAGTGGTTAAAAAAGTTTCCACTGATGTTGCACCAAGCGGAACATCTATTGAAAAATCTTTTTCGATCCCCTCATTAAATATTTGAATTATAACTTTAGATTCATCATCTGAAATGAAGCCCACAACATAAACTTCATTTTCATCACTGGAATTTGAACTTATCAAACTATAACCTTTCTTAACAAGGTTTGTAAAATGCTTAAATGAATGGTATCTTTTTGGTAAAATTATTTCACCTATAGGAGTCCATGAAACTAAGCTAGAATAACCATTGTTATCGGCTTCCTCATAAAATAAGTGTAGCATATAAGCAGTAACTCCACCTTCATTAAATCCTCTTATTATCCACTTAATATAGTTTGCTGCATCTGTCATTGATTGATCTGTACTATTTAGATTAGCCGATTCTGTTACCCATACTGGTTTACCGTTAGCGGCTACTTTTAATGCATTCCAATTAGCATTATGATTAGGATCTGCATAAGTATGCGTGCCGATAATATCAATAGCATTTTCAACAGCTGAATTTTCAAACATTGTGTTAATATAATTTGTAGCAGAGGTTCCAGGATTTTGAGATTCAACTCTAAAGCATTCAGGTGAAACTATATTAACATGATCCAGGCCAAAATTTGATAACCTAGCATTTAAGTTTATTAATATACTTGATAATTCTGAGGGAGTGGTATTCATTGACTCATATGAAACCTCATAATCAGGCTCATTTGTAGGTGAAATTTCAGTGACTTCAATGCCATACCTAGACTCCATACCATTTAAAAACGCAACAAGAAATTCACTAAATTCAGACTCTCCTCCTGAAATTAAAGTTCCTCCGTTGTTATGCTGACCATTAGTCTTCAACCATCCCGGCGCACTATTACAATTTCCGATAATATGATCAAAGCCATTTATGCTTAGGTCAAAAGCATTTTGTAGCGCTTCAGCAACATAGCGGGTTCTCGAAATATTAGGATCACTGTCATATCTTGTCCAGTCAAGCTGTGATTCGTCTAAGTCGTAAGGATCATCATTATCATTTTCAGCTTCTAAATCATGATACACAAAAAAGCGAATCATATTAACCTCTAGGTCATTAAAACAATATTCCTCAATCTGTTCTCTAAAAGAATCATTTAACACATACAATTGTTCAGTTCTCCTTTTAATTCCAGCCCCAAAACCATCAACTGTTTGTAATTTTTCATTAGGTGCAAAAGTGATTCTGTGACCAGGTGAAATACTTACTTCGTCTAAGAAATATGTAACATCGGGCTGCATATACCAAAACCTAACCCTGTTGTTATCACTAGAGTACTCAACAGTAAACGTGTGACTATATCTTTGCCATTCGTTTGTAATCCAAATATTTTGACCTTGATAACTTCCTGAAACTTCTGATTGAAAAACAAGTTTCATTTGTCTGGATTCAGCACCTTCAACTTTTGCATAAAAAGTGACTGTATACTTTTGGCCAGCAATTACTTGAAATGGATATTCGCTTTTTGAACTAACATGCCATCCATTTGTACCAAGAGAATGCACTTCACTTTTCAAGGCTTTTGTGCTGCCTTCAACTAAATCATCAGTTTCAATTGAATATGTTGCATCTCCTCCTTCATTAGCTTGATGACTCCAATATTGAAAATTATTGCTTTCAATATCTTCTAAAAAGCCATTTGCTAGAGGAAGCTGATTTTGTGATATACATGGATACCAAAATAAATTAAGTAATATTATTAATACTAATTTCCTCACACTTATAAATTAGAATGCAACCACTAATCGCTTAACTAATGGCAACAAATTTTAAATTTAGATTTTTAGTCAATTAAATCATTAGTGTTGATTTCAATTAACGGAATCTGTAAATACATAACCTGTGATGGGTTTGTACTGGAAATAATATCATGATTATTATTTCCTGGCCAATTGTTAATCGGATTAATTGTTTGTTCTAAAAAATAATTAAACCCTCGCCTTCTATTGTGATGGGAGTCTTCTCCTTCTCCTAATAATTCAAATCTATATTCATACATTATTGCTTCTCTAAATTCATCCTGTGTGCCATAATAAGCTCCTTGAGGACTCATCCCGACTCTATTTAAAAGTTCTGTAACAAAGCCTAATTGTTGGCCATTGTCTAGTTCATTTGAAATTTCTGCAAGCATTATCAATAATTCACCATACCTGTAAATAATTAAATTTTGGTCATTATATTGATTATTATGTTGGGTATCCTTTTCAGTAAATTTAAAATGGTATGGATGAGAATTAAACCAACTATTTCTGTTAGGATTAGATGGATATACATTTACAGGGTTTCCATTATCAGCCCTTACCCATGAGGATAAATATGTAGCCTCTATTCTAGGATCGTTGGGGTAAATATAAGCATGAAAGTCATAAACTGCAGATCTCACTTTTGACCAACCAAAGTGCTGCCCTAATTTATATTTCCAAGGAGTATAATTTCTCCCCATTTGGGAATTAGCTGCAACTTGGCTTATTTGTAGTTCCCAGATTGATTCAGATGAATTTTCATTAGTGTCTGTAAACAAACTGCTGTAATCAGGAACCAAACTATATTGACCATAAACATGCATTGCTTGATCATAGGCTAATTGCCAATAATCCATTTCACTAACCCCATCAGCTCTTAGGTTTGGATTAGTAGCTAATGTCATATAAACTTTTGCTAACAACATGTTAGCCGCAAATTGTTTTGGGTATCCTACGCCAAATGAGTTGTTCATTAGACCAACAGCCATTTGGGCATCAGCAATAATTTGGGCATATACCTCTTTTGATGCAGTTGTGGATAAATGTAAATTTTCATTGTTTGGCAATGACAACCAAAGTGGAACATCACCCCAAAGTCTAGTTAAATAAAAATAAGACCATGCCCTTACAAAATATGCCTGACCAGCGATGTCATTAAATTTGCTCTCGTCTAAGGATGTGGGCTCGTTGACAACATCAATGTTATGAATGGCACCATTACATCTCGCAATAACAGAATATAATCCTCCCCATAAATCTGATGATGGTGCATCATACGCTGGCTTTAACGAATATAAGGTTTGATTATTAATGCTATTGGCACCATTACTGCCAGCTTGTTTACTTGTTAAAAACAATCCAGAAAAACCATGATCTACCCAGGTTCTTAGTTCTTGGGTATTATATGATGTTACCGACTGATAGATTCCATCTAAAGCAGCTTTAGCAATGGCTACATCAGTGTAAACTGCATTTGAATCCAAAAATATTGGGTCTTCATCTAAATCACATGAGGTTATGAAAAGACCAATAATAAGCAATAATTTTATTTTTAAATTTTTCATATTTAATTAATTTTATTTTAAATTTTTTTAAAATCCAACATTAATTCCAACAACAAAGGTTCGTGCATTAGCTCTGCCATTCCAATCAACGCCGTTTATAAGACCGTTATACAAAAAGCTTGAAATTTCAGGATCGTATCCAGTGTAATTTGTCCAGGTAATTAAATTTTGGCCGGCTACATATAATTTTAGGTTACTGATAGAATCTAACTTATTTACGTCAAAATCATACCCAATGGTCAAATTACTTAATCTCAAATAACTACCATCCTCTATAATTCTATCGGTCATAGCTGGCATACCAGTAGTTGTATAACCTAATCTTGGATATATATTAGTTTGAGCATCTGGTCTCCATGCATCATAATAAGCGTCAGGTGCAATATTTAAATAAGTAAGTCCCTCTGCATTATTTAGTTGTAATAAATTACCATTTGCAATATCATTTCCATAAACACCATTAAATAATATATTAGCTGATAGTCTCTTGTAAGTTAAATTAAAATTAATGCCATACACAAAATCAGGATTTGGATTTCCTATAAAAGTTCTATCATCTAGATCAATTATTCCATCTCCATTTTGATCCACCAGCTTTACATCTCCAGGTTGAGCTGGAGTTCCAAATACCTGTGGTAAATTATCATTTGTTTGGTAAATTCCATTTGTTTGAAATCCATAAAAGAGACTGGTCTCTTCACCCTCAACAAATACATTTGCTGGGTATTGAAATATCCCTCCACGACTTATGTTTGATCCAAAATAAAATCTTCTTTGCTCTGAAACTCCATCGATGTAAAAATCATCAAGCGGCTGAGATTCCAAATTTGAAATTTCTGTTTTATTGAAAGCAATATTGCCACCCATTGAGATGGTAAAGTCCCGGTCTGTTATAGCATCATAGTTTAAAGAAAGTTCAATACCGTTATTCTTTATTGCCCCTTGATTCACAAGAATATTTGAAAAGCCAGAGGAAGTTGGAATATTAACGCTTTGTAATAAATCCGTAGTCTTTTTGCTATACATATCGAATGTACCTGAAAGCATTTGATTCTTTGTTTCAAAGTCAACCCCTATGTTGGTTTGAGTTGTAGTCTCCCAAGTCAAATCAGGATTAGCAATATTTTGAAGAATTATGGGAACATTCGTGCCTCCGTCAGAATTTGAATAAAGATTATCAGAAACCCCATAATTAGAAAGTGTTCCATATGAGCCAATACCATGATTACCTATTTGCCCCCAGCCAGCCCTTAGTTTTAATTCCTCAAATAAGTTTAAATCATTATTCTGGTGAATATTCCAAGCAAGTGCAAATGACGGGAAAAAACCATATCGATTATTTTTAGCAAACTTTGAAACACCATCCCTTCTAAAAGTTGCTGTTAAAATATAAGTATTGTCATAGGTGTAATTTACACGTCCTAAAATTGAAAAAATTTGCTGATCACCTTTTATAAAAGTCAAAGGCCTAGAAATAACATTTCCGTATGCCGGGTTTTGAGTCATAAATTGAGTTGTAACAAAATCCTCAACAGTATATATGTCATTTGAAACTTTACGAACATCGTACGTAAGACCTAATACACTATTAATTCTATGTTTTCTGTCAAAAGTTCTGTTAAATCTCAAGAAATTATTAACCTGGAAAGAGGAATTATTTAATCCTGTTATCTCTAAAGATCCATTAGCATTACTCCCCTGCCAAGTTGTAGTTCCAAAAAACCTTCTTCTTTCTTTTGTTCTTATGTTTCCCCCAACCTTAACTTGATAACTAAGTCCCTGAACTGGAAACTTGTAAGTCAGGGCAAGATTTCCAATATACCTACTTTCCTTTGAAATATCTTCAAAGTCATTTACCCAAGAATAGGGATTTGAAAGCTCAAGATCTTCACCAATATCCTCAAACTCTTCATCAATAATTGGTCTAAATGAGATTAAATTTTTAATAAAACTTTGATTAGATCCACCAAGTAGGTCACCACTTTCAGCAAAATTTGTTGAACTAATATAGCCACTCATTCGCGCCTCAAGTATTAGTTTGTCGTTTAAATCCTGGTTAAAATTAATCCGCATATCACCACTCTTGAATGAAGAGGTTGGAACTATCCCCTCCTGATTATCAAACCCAGCGGATATATAATAATTTCCATTGTCTGTACCTCCTGATACCGATCCACCCACTTTTCGGCTAATTCCGCTTCTGTATATTTCATCTTGCCAATTAAATGATTTAGCAACAGTTCCTGAAATTACACCATTGTTATCTACTCCGTATATGGCGTAATCATCAATAAAATATCTTGGGCCTTCACCGGCATTCGTCCTTAACTCATTTACGTAGTCAGCATATCCGTAAGGGCTTAAGACATTATATTTTTTTGAAATAATTCTAACCGATGTATTAGAAAATGTTTCAATATTAACCTTTCCACTTTTTCCTTTTTTGGTAGTAATCAAGACAACACCATTTGCACCTCTAGATCCATATATTGCAGTTGCTGATGCATCTTTTAATACCTGGATACTTTCAATATCCCTTGGATTAATTCCATTTAAACCATTTTGACTTTCTTGTCCTAGATTTCCAACTCCTGTAGGAAGTACATCTTCTCCTGCTGATGAAATGATTATACCGTCAACTACATACAATGGTTCATTATTACCTCTAAGACTATTGGTTCCTCTAATTTTCACACTTATTCCAGCCCCTGGGGTGGCTGAATTTTGAACAACCTGAACCCCAGCAGCCCTTCCTTGTAATAATTGATCTATTGAATTTGATTGGTTAGCAACTTCTTCTTCTACTTCAACTTGTGATACGGAACCTGTCAAGTCCTTTTTTAGTACAGATCCATATCCAATAACAACAACTTCATCAAGTAGCTCAAGATCAGGAATCATCATTATGTCAATATTGTCCGAAGATGAAACATCAACCTCCTGAGTTGTATAGCCTAGATAAGAAAATATTAAAGCCTTTGACTTGTCAGAGGGAATTGTAATAGAGTAATTTCCGTCAAAATCTGTTAAGGCACCAATATTTGAATTCTGAACTGTGATATTTACACCTACTAACGGAAGATTATTTTCATCATTAACAATTCCCGAAATCGTTTTCGTTTGAGAGAAAACAAAAACCGGGAATAAAATAAATAAAAAAAGTATTTTTTTCATGATTAGTTTGTTTCTGATTAAGATTTGTTTTTCTAAAGATAGCATTATAGCTTGGTTTAGGAAATATATTGTTAAATATTGCTATGTTATTATAGCTATTTCGTAAATAAAATTATTAAATTTTAATTTATTTATTATTTTTTTAACTTGAAACTATCATTATAGTAATTTATATTTACATCGAATATGTAGTATTTCAAAAAAAACTACTTCATTGATCTATTAATTAATCGATATATCATCGTGAGAAATAAATTTATATACATAATTATTTTAATATATATTTTTACTTCAACTTCAATTTTTGGTCAAATTAATTTACCAATTGATTTTGAAAATAATCAAATTACTAATCAAGACATTATTCATTTTAATGGTGGTTCAGGATTTGTTGATTACAATCCTCAAATTGATGATGAAAATCCAAGTGATTATGTTGGTGTAATTATTAGAAACGGAGGTGATATTTGGGCTGGAACATATATCGAACTTGATGATTACCTAGATTTTTCAACAAATACCACATTAAATATGAAGGTGCTTTCGCCGTATCCAGCTTTGCTGGTTAAATTTAAAATTGAAGGTGATCAGGGGGCTTTTCCTTCAGAACCTGCAACTGAGCGGGATGCTTATACGACCAAAACAAATGAATGGGAAATATTATCCTGGGATTTTTCTGGTGAACCCTCTGCCACGTACAGAAAGCTTGTTTTAATGTTTGATTTTGGAAATGTTGGTGACGGCACTGCTGACTCTACATTTTATTATGATGATATTTACCAGACTGATCCTAGTGGGGGGCTTAGTCAAATGGATTTACCTGTCACCTTTGAAGATCCAGGCGTGTATTATGTACTGACAGACTTTGGAGGAAATGGTCCTTCAACAATTTTAGAAGCTGTAGATGGAAACTATGCTCGAGTAGAAAAAAATAGTGGAGCTGAGACTTGGGCTGGAGTTACAATAGGGTCTGGTGAAGGATTTTTAAACCCTATCCCAATTACTAATTCTAATACTAAAATGTTTGTGGATGTATATGTTTCTGGGGCAAACCAAACAGGGATTCCTATTAGACTAAAAGTCGAAAATTCTTTGAATCCAACGCAATCAGTTGAAACTGATAATTATACAACGGCCTATGAACAATGGGAAACAATGGAATTCGATTTTTCTAATGAATCTGAGGGAACAGCAATACTTAACACAGATTTTGTGTTTGATATGGCCTCATTATTTTTTGATTTTGGATCTACAGGAAATCAAAATATAGTATACTATTTTGACAATCTTTCATTTGGCTCACCTTTGAATATTAATGATCATTTTCTTACATATTATAGAGTTTTTCCTAATCCGTTTGTTGATAAAATAAATATTATTGGAATTGAAGGTGATGAAATCATTATCCTTAATGATATTCTAGGCAAAGAGGTGTTTAAAGGGATTGGGGTTGAAAAAATTAATTTATCCAATTATCAAAAAGGAACATATTTATTGACTGTTACAAAGAATACACTTAGCCGTAGTTTTAAAATTCTAAAAAAATAATTTTATGAGTAACTTTTGGAATCCATACAATTATCGTAGGCTTTTTAATCTTGCTGTTTTTCTAATACTTCTTGGAGGAGTGCTTTCAATTATTGAACTGCTGACTGAAAATAGCAGCTTAATATTTATCTCTGGTATTGTTTTAATAATTCTTATTTCTATTTTTAAATCAAAATTTTATTAGTGGTTATTTTATAAGACTTGTAATTTTGTTTTTTATTGACTCATTTATGATAAGGTTGGGGATTACTTCAGACATTAATTCGGTTTTGAATATTACAAAGGCTTGTGAATTACATATGATTGATAATGATATTTTACAATGGAATGAAAATTATCCAGACAAAGCATCATTTGTTAATGATATAGAAAAAAAGGAGCTGTATGTTTATCATAATAATGGAAGAGTAGTCGCATGTATTTCTCTGTGCAATAAAATGGATGATGTCTATGAGTCTGTTAATTGGAAAACAATTAATAAAAACAATTTATATATTCATCGATTGGCTGTTCATCCTGAATTTCAAAAAAAGGGTTTGGGAAAATCTTTAATGGACTTTGCTGAAAATTATGCAAAAGACAACAAATATATTTCAGTACGTCTGGATACATTTTCAGAAAATAAAAGAAATTTAAAATTTTATGAATCAAGAGGATACCATAGACTAGGCAAAATTTATTTTCTAAAACAAAGTGTATTTCCTTTTTATTGTTATGAACTAATACTTTGAAAAAATCTATAAAAATTTCTGACATTCAAAAACTTGCAATACCTGCTTTAATTTCTGGTATTGCAGAACCAATTTTATCAATAACTGATACAATTATTGTGGGGAATATGGCTGAAAATGCAACCATTTCGCTAGGAGCCGTTGGTATTGTAGGTAGTTTTATTTCCATGTTAATTTGGGTATTTGGTCAAACAAGAAGTGTAATTGCGTCAATTATTGCTCAAGCACTTGGTCAGAAGAAATTAGAGGAAGTCAAGGATATTCCTGCTCAAGGAATTTTAATAATTATATTCAGTAGCTTTCTAATTATATTGCTAACATACTTTAACTCAGAGGGTCTATTTAAATTTTACAATGCAAGCGGTAATCTTCTAAAATTTTGTGTTGAATATTTTAATATTAGGATTTGGGGGCTACCCTTTACTTTACTTACCATAGGCATCTTTGGAATATTTCGAGGATTGCAAAACACATACTACCCTATGATAATTGCTATTGTTGGGACTATATTAAATATAGTGCTTGATATAATTTTAGTTTATGGAGTTGAAGGTTTTATCGATCCATTGTTCATTCAAGGAGCTGCCTATGCTAGCTTAGTTGCTCAAATATCTATGGCGTTTCTTGCAGTTATATTATTGTACAAAAAAACCAATATTAAGCTTGCTATAAAATTTCCTTTTAATCCCAAGATTAAATCTTTTATGCAGATGTTTGGAAATTTAGTTATTAGAACTGCTTCGCTTAATGTGACATTATATTTTTGTAATGCCTTTGCTACAAAGTACGGAGATGAGTTTATTGCTGCATATACTATAGCAATTAACCTATGGTTTCTTGTCGCATTTATTATTGATGGATATTCAAGTGCTGGGACAATACTTTCCGGAAAATTATATGGAGAAAAATCATATGGTGTGCTGATGAAATTCGGAGATGATTTGACAAAAATAGGAGTCAAAATTGGTATTATTATGTGTATTATTGGATTTATTTTTTATTATCCTCTAGGAAGAATATTTAATAATGATCCTGTTGTTTTACAAGAGTTTTATAATGTTTTTTGGATAGTTCTGGTGATGCTTCCGCTTTGCTCAATTGCATTTATTTTTGATGGAGTATATAAAGGTTTGGGGTGGATGAAAGATCTTAGGAACGTACTTCTATTCTCAACTTTTATAATCTTTGTTCCATTTGTTATTTTATTTGACCACTATGAACTTGGACTACATGGAATCTTTTACGCATTTACTCTTTGGATTTTATCAAGATCAATTCCTCTTATAATTAAATTCAGAAAAACATTTAATAAACTTTCATAAAAAATGTAAATTTGGAGCTCAATAATTAACCAAATGCCAAATATTAGAATTACCAAAAAGTTTAGATTTGAAGCAGCACATGCTCTTTATGGTTATGATGGAAAATGTAAAAATATTCATGGTCATAACTACAATCTTTTTGTGACTGTAATTGGAGTTCCTATAAGCGATAGTTCTAATGTAAAATGTGGAATGGTTATGGATTTTGGTGACCTAAAAAAAATAGTTAATTCTGAAATAATTGAGAAATTTGATCACTCAGTAATTTTTAATAAAAACTCTCCGCAGAAAGAACTTGCTAATAATTTAATAATTGATGGCCACAAAGTAGTTATGGCTGATTATCAACCAACGATTGAGGAAATGGTAGTCGACTTTGCTAGTAAAATCTCTTCAAAACTTTCAGATGATATTGGCCTTCACTCTCTTAAATTAGAGGAAACTGAAACTTCTTATTCCGAATGGTTTGCTGCTGACAATTAATCTTTTACATATCTTTGAGCAAAGAACTCATGAAAGTAACCGAAGGAAAAAAAATATATTTTGCGTCTGACAACC
The DNA here is from genome assembly GCA_902608795.1 of uncultured Bacteroidota bacterium. GTDB lineage: Bacteria > Bacteroidota > Bacteroidia > Flavobacteriales > Flavobacteriaceae > MED-G13. Next base: position 10,067 of record CACLPI010000019.1, on the reverse strand, counting down.
ACCTAGGTCTACCCAATTCTAAATCGAGTTTACTCCGCGAAAAGAAGTTTGTAAAATGGCTAGATTTCATAAAAGAAGATGCACATTCAATTTATCTTCTTGGAGATTTATTTGATTTTTGGTTTGAATACAAAACAGTTGTACCTAAAGGATTTGTTAGGGTTTTAGGAAAAATTGCAGAAATTTCTGATTCTGGAATTCCTATTTATTTCTTTACAGGAAATCATGATATGTGGGTTAATGATTACTTCCAAAAAGAGCTTGGCATAAAAGTAATTACAGAGCCTGAAGAATTTGAAATAAATGATAAAAGTTTTCTCATCGGTCATGGAGATGGTTTAGGGCCTGGAGATATTTCTTATAAGTTGATGAAAAAGTATGTGACTAACAATAAGTTTTTTAAATGGTGCTTTAACTGGGTTCATCCTGACATAGGCGTTAAACTTGGTCAATTTTTATCAAGAGAAAAGAAAATAATGTCGGCAAAAAAAGATATTGGTGATATAGAAAACCAATGGCTGACTCAATACTGCAGAAAAAAACTAGAAACAAATAATTACAATTATTTCATCTTTGGCCATTCCCATATCCCGGTTGAGTTGAATTTGAATTCTGAATCTAAATACATTAATCTAGGGGACTGGATTAGTCATTTCTCATATGCACAATTTGATGGAAGGGAGCTGACGCTAAAAAAGTATGAAGCTTAATTTTTCTTAAACTTTTTTTTAAAGTCATTATCCTCTTTTCTTCCAAAATACATATTGCCAATTAGAGTCATGACTTCTTCCACAATTTCATCAGGTTTTACAGATTCAATTGGAAATACGAGACCGCTCATACTGATCAATTCATTCTTATTGCAGTCTAGATCTATTGCGGTAGCATAATAATATCTAAGGACATAATCTAAAGAATAATTACTGCCTTTATATTTTTTTTTGAAGATTAAAGAATCCGAAAAAGTAGTTTTTAAAGTTCTATACCCTTTTTCCATATTATTGTTTTTAATATAGACTTTCATTTCTGGCTCATCTTGAGCAAAGTTGAGTGATGAAAAAAACCAGAATAATACAATAATAGACCTCATTAAAAAGTAGCATTAATTGAAAAAATGAACCGTCTTAATGAAGCTGGCTCATAAAACCTATTACCAAAAGCATTGGTTCTAATATTATCATAGTATTTTTCATCAAGTAGGTTTCTTACATGTAAACCAACCTCTATGTAAAAACTGTTGAAATTAAATTTATTTTTCATAGCAATATTTGACAATAGATATGAAGGAACCTTTACTTCATTATTATTGTCTGCAAATAAAGAATTGGCATATTTTAAATCAAGTTTCAAATCAAAATCCTTGTGGCCATAAAGCCACTCAAATGCAAAGTTAGATTTTGGAATTCCAGCAAGATTTCCACTCAATCCTTGATTTTTAAATTCATATTTCGATTGAGTATATGATGCCTTTAATTTTCCTGGACTTCCTAAATTATAACTAGCCTCCAACTCGGCTCCGACCCTTTTTGAAGTACCTAAATTTCTGTAGAAATTCATTCCCTCAAACCCCTCTAATTCGTAACGAACAATTTCGTCTTTTGTATCAATATAAAATGCTGCAATGCTGTAAGATAAATTCTGTGACTTCTTCCTAAAACCTATGTCAAAGCCGCTTGAAATCATTGGAGATAAATCTTCATTAAATCCTGCTCCACTCGGATTTGCCGAAAGCTCACTTAATGAGGGTGTTTCATAGGATTTTCCATGATTTATATAAACCTCATCATTTTTATTTAAGTTATAAATTAATCCAATATTGGGAGAGAAAGCTTTGAGTGATTTAGAATAGTCAACATATTGTTGATCTATACCTATATTATCATCTAATGAAATTTTGTGTAAATCAAGCCTCAGGCCAGATTGAATACTATAATTTTCCTTGTTGTATGACGCAAGTGCAAAAGCTCCGTAAGACTTAAAGGACTCTATCTGATCAAGAGTTCTAGATCCCTTTACCCCTTCATTGTTTTCAAATCTTTTTCTATCGTCGCTCTGACTCTGAATTGAAGAACCAATTATCCATTCAATATTTTCAAAGCGATTTTTTAAACTAAATTCTGCACCAGAAAAATCTCTGTTAAGTTCTACGTAACCACCATATGTGAATGGCAGTAATCCTACAAAATCACGATTACTATAATATATATTTGAACTTATTTGACCAATATTTGTATTCCAATCTAAGACCAATCCTGTTTGTAATTGTTTAACTGATTCTTGTGAATTATAAAGGACATTTCGGTCTCTAGCTTGAGACCTGTCTTCATCAACTGACTCAATTGTCAAGCCTCCTGGATCATAAGCAAATGGGCTATCAAAAAACAAAATATTGAACTTGACTTTTAACTTTTGAAAATTTCTAATGTGTTTGAAAAAAGCTGACTTATTTAAGTAACTACTATGTTCTCTATAACCATCACTCTCAGACTTAGATACATTTATAATTGTAGTTGAATTCGCTTTTGATATTGAATAGGTTCCTTGTGTTTTTTTAAGATTATGACTACCAAAAGATGTACCTATTAAAATTTTATCTTTGTATTCAGAAAGTGTATTAATAGTCACCACACCTCCAGAAGCGTTTCCATACCTTGTTGAAGATAGGCTTTTCAAAACCTCAATACTTTCGATGAGATCAAATGGAATATTATCAACCTGGGATTGACCATCAGGTGTTGTAAGTGGAATTCCGTCAAGAATAATTTTAACACCTCTAATTCCAAAAGCTGATCGGGCTCCAAAACCTCTTATTGACATTCTGTTATCTTGCGCTTGATTCTCGCTGTTAGTAATCCAAAGGCCTGCAGAAAAATCAATGGCTTCCTGAAAATTTATAGGCTTAATTTCATTTTGTTTGTAAGATATTTGAGAAACTGACAGTGCAGGGTTGGTTTGATTAATTAAGCTGCTTTTTAGAACTACTTCATCTAAGTTAAGGGTGTCTTGTTGTATAGCAAATATATTGATTTGCATAAGTAAAAAGAGACATAAAACTAAAGCTCTACTCATTTAATTATTTTGGTTGATTATGTCTTGAATAATAGCCAGAATCACTGTCATTATCACCTCTTTTTTGATTGTAAATATCCCATATTTGAAGAAATATATATATTGCAAATACACATCCTCCAACTATATACATCGCTGAAATCATAATTTATTTATTTTCATTCATATCTTTAGTTAAATCTAATTTTCTAAATGTTGGAAATTTGATAGCTGTAAATCCAACTGTCAAAATTGTCATAACACCCCCAAAAACAACAGCGGGAACTGTGCCCATTAATTTAGCTGTTGCCCCACTTTCAAATGCTCCTAATTCATTGGATGAACCAACAAAAATTGAATTTACCGAAGCAACTCTTCCTCTAAATTCATCTGGAGTTTTTAATTGTAAAATAGTTTGTCTAATAATCATTGATACTCCGTCTGTAAGTCCATACATAAACAGGGCAAATACCGATAGCCAGAATATGTCAGAAACCCCAAATACAATTATTGAAATTCCAAAACAAAAGATGGCAAAGAGCAGCTTCTTACCAGCATTTCTTGTAAGAGGGATATGTGCTGAGGCAACCATCATTAAAACTGATCCAACTGCTGGAGCTGCTCTTAAAATTCCAAATCCCTCTGAGCCAACATTTAATATGTCTTGTGCATAAATTGGTAGTAGTGCAATTGCTCCTCCAAACAATACGGCAACCATGTCAAGAGTCAATGCAACTAAAATAGCCTTGGTTTTATATACAAAGTTTAATCCAGCTTTCAAGCTTTGAAGTATTGGTTCACCAATCTTGGGATTTAAAATAGGTTTCTTTTTTATAAATCCAATTAATAAAAGCCCTATTACTATCGTTGCTAGCACAATTCCCATCGAATTGTGAACTCCAATCCATGCAATAGAAAACCCAGCAAATGCCGGACCCAGCACCACTGCTAGTTGCCAAGTTGAACTACTCCAAGTTGCTGCGTTTGGATATACGCGTTTCGGCACTATTAAAGCAACTAATGAAAAAATTGTTGGTCCAATAAAAGCTCTTATAAACCCCCCTAAAAAAACTAAAATATATATCCCAATTAAAATTTGGGAGTTTTCATAATTATCATAAACATATGGACTTGTTATAAAATAGTAACATATAGCAACTAATAAAAAGGCTATAATACACTGTACAAATAGCATCTTTTTTTCCCGCTGATCAACTATGTGGCCTGCAAATAGTGCTGTTGAAATTGCAGGGACAACTTCTACCAAGCCAATTAGGCCTAAAGAAAGTGGGTCTTTTGTTAAACTATACACTTCCCATTCAACAATAATAAACTGCATAGACCATCCAAAAACAAGAATGAACCTTATGACAAGGAAAAAATTAAACTCCTTAAATCTTAATGCTGCGTACGGGTCTAATTTTTCTTCCAAACTATTTACTTAGTTGTTTTGCTTGATCAATCAAAAATTCTGCCTCTTTTTTCATGTCTGGTAATTTTAAATGTACAAAATCATCGTAATTTGGGTGTAAAACTAGCAAGTTCATTGAACTAATTCTCTTTTGGTAGTGCTCTTCAATTAGATATTTATAAATGTTTTGTTGTAGTGTATATCTGTTAAAACTATTGTCAGCTACGTGAGAAAGGCCATCGTATCCAAAGTTAAAATCTTTTAGAATGGGCTGATTGTTTTGGTCTATTAATTTTGAAGTTCTTTTCCAATCAAAAATAAATAGTTCACCGTTTTCTTTTTCATAAACCATATCAACAGTACCAGCTAATGAAAGATTTTTGTCATAAATTCTCCATTCTGTTCTGTAGGGTTTTAATCTTTTATATTTATTGTGAAAATTTTTGAAATATTCAAACTCTGGCGGATAATCATTGTGATGTTTAGAGTTGTAAAAGTCTTCTATTTTCTCGTGTAATATAGTCCCTTTTGATGCTGCATCTATTCTCTTTTTTTCCCACGCATTCAAAATTTGTTTTATAACCGACTCTAATATTTCAGAATCATAATCAATGTGATCTCGTTCTAATTTTTCTTTAGCCTTTCTCTCTGCCCAGTAGGCTTTATCAAATTTTGGAAAAAACTTATCAATTATTTCCGTGACCGAAAATTTAATCTTTTTACCGTCAATAAAATAATCGTGATTAGACTCATCAAAACTAATCCTACCATCATTTATATGTCTATTAAATTCTGCTAACAACTCTAATTATACTTAACTTCGATTTTAATTCTGGAAAAACCTCTAAACATTTCCATTACTCCACAATACCTAGTAACAGACAAATCAACAGATTTTTCTATTTTATCTTTGTCTAAATCTTCTCCAAAAAAGTGATATTCAACCTTGACTTCATCATAATATCTTGGGTGCTCGTCTGTTAAGCATGCTGTTGTATTTATTTTAAAATCATCCAATTCAACTCTCATTTTTTTGAGAATTGCGATAACATCTAGTCCTGAACAAACTGCCAAAGACCCTAGCATAATTGCTTTAGGTGAAGCAATTTTTTCTTCTCCATCAGAGCTAGTTCCAAGGACCGTTAAAACGCCATTTGGGTTAATACACTCAAATTCTGTCGTTCCTTTTTTCCAATTTGTAATAACTGTATTTGTATCCATATTTTTTAGTTTGGCGAAAGGATAATTACAAACTCTCCTTTCGGTTTCTTTTTTTGAAAATACTCAATTGACTCTTTAATTGTCCCGCGAAAATTTTCCTCATGCATCTTTGTTAGTTCTCTGGAAATACTTACCCTGCTATCCTCATTATAATGAGTTGATAGATCATTTAATGTTTTTAAAATCCTATGGGGTGATTCATAAAATATAACTGTCCTATTCTCATCTGCTATTGCCTTTAATCTTTTAGTTCTTCCTTTTTTTACTGGCAAAAAACCTTCAAATGAAAACCTGTCAGACGGTAAGCCTGAATTAACCAGTGCTGGTATTAAGGCTGTTGCACCAGGCAGACATTCAATCTCAATATTATTCTTAATGCACTCACGTACCAACAAAAATCCGGGATCAGAAATACCAGGTGTACCTGCATCACAAATTAATGCAATCTCAAGACCATTGTTTAACTTTTCAATGATTGATATTAGCTTTTTGTGCTCGTTATGCATGTGATAAGACTCAACATTGTTTTGAATCTTATAATTGTTTAATAATTTTAACGAGGTTCTGGTATCTTCAGCTAAAATCAAGTTAACCGATTTAAGGGTGGCAATAGCACGAAATGTGATATCTTCTAAATTCCCGATTGGCGTTGGTACAATGAATAGCTTACTCATTAAAATCTTTAAATTAAATTTAACTTAGGTTAATATCAGCTTGTTTTTTACTAAATTTATCTGATTCAATTTTAAGAATCAATTAAGCTATCAACTTTTTTAAATTTACAAAATGTTTCTTGAAAATACTTTAAACTTTAATAAACAAACCGGATGGATTGAAGTTATTTCTGGATCGATGTTTTCTGGAAAAACAGAGGAGTTGATAAGAAGAATTAGAAGGGCTCAATATGCAAACCTAAATGTTATTATTTTTAAACCCAATTTAGATACCAGAGATAAAAAAAATAAAGTTGTGTCACATAATGATACAGCTATAAAGTGCAAAACAATCAAAAAATCAAAGGAAATTTATAAAAAAGTAAAGGATATTAAGGTGGTGGGGGTTGATGAGGCACAATTTTTTGATGAAAGTATTGTTGAGGTTTGTAATACACTAGCTAATGAGGGAATAAGAGTCATAGTGGCAGGACTAGACATGGATTATAAAGGTGTTCCGTTTAAAAACATGGCTAATCTTATGGCAACAGCTGAGTATGTCACCAAAGTGCATGCCATATGTCCAAAGACTGGGGGGCTTGCTCAATATAGTTATAGAAAAACAAAAAGTAAAAAAAGAATTTTGCTTGGAAGAGGAGATGAATACATGCCTCTTAGTCGTGAAGCATATTTTAAAAAATCTAACAAAAAGACTAAAAAGGTTTCAAAAAAAAAATAAAGATTGGGAAAAACTGTACTTGAAATTGACCTTAAGGCTCTGACACACAACTTCAATGTTATTTCTTCTAAACTAAAGCCTAAAACAAAATTTATGGCTGTTGTAAAGGCCAATGGCTATGGGTCTGACAGTATCGAAATTGCAAAAAAATTAGTATCATTAAATGTAGATTATTTCGCTGTTGCATTTGCGAGCGAAGGAGTTGCTCTTAGAAAGTCTGGAATAAAGACTCCGATATTAGTTTTACTGCCACAAGTTGAGTCATTTACAGAGATAACAAAATATCATTTAGAGCCTAGCCTCTATTCATTTTATTTTCTCAACAATTTTATCGCTTTTTTAACTTCTAATAATATCAAAAAATATCCATGTCATTTTAAAATCAACACTGGTTTAAACAGAGTTGGCTTTAATGAAAAAGAAACTGATGAAGCAGTAAATAAAATTAAAAATTGTGATTGTATTCAGTTGGTAAGTTTGTATTCTCATTTAGCAGCAACTGAAGATTTGCAAGAATCAAAATTTACATTAACTCAAATAAATTTATTTAAAAAAATTTCGTCAAAAATAAAATCCAAGATTTCATATAATCCAATGCTCCATATGTCAAATACATCTGGAATTTTCAATTATCCTGAATGTGAATTTGGCATGGTAAGATCTGGAATTGGATTATACGGCTATGACAATGAACTCACTAAAAATTTAAGGCCCGTACACACACTAAAGACAGTTGTTTCTCAAATAATCGAAGCAAAAAAGGGAGATTCGATCGGTTATAATCGTGCCTTTATTTGTGAGGAAAAGACAAATATTGGAATTATTCCTCTTGGGCATGCTGATGGAATTAGCAGATCATTCTCCAAAAATGCACATGTATTTATAAATGGCAAAAAGGCTAAAGTAATAGGGAATATTTGTATGGATATTTTTATGGTGAATCTAAATGGAATTAGCGCTAAAGAAGGGGATGAGGTGATTGTATTTGACAAGAAAAATAATCTAGAGGATTTTGCAAATGCCGTTGGAACAATTTCTTATGAAATCCTAACAAATCTGTCTGTGAGAATAGAAAGAAAGTTTATTTAACATAAATCAATTCGACTTTATCACGCGTTTTACAAGGGTCGAGTAGCTATCATAAACTTTTACGATATAAATACCATTTGCGTATAAACTCATATCAACCTTTGAAATATTAGATGAAGTGTGTAGCTTTTGACCGGTCAATGAATAAATCTCAATATTGTAAGATTCTGAGTTTCCAGTAATCTGTAAAATATCTTTTACAGGGTTGGGATAAATTTTTATATTATCAAGCTGACTAGTTAATTGGATTGATAAATTTGATGTGTTAGGTGCATTAGGGCTTCCAAACTCGTTTATACAATCCCAACTCTCAGCAATAGAGTTGTCTAAAGCTGGAGTGATTAACTCTAAAGTATAGCTTGTAGCATATGCGCAAATAGGCCATTCTGAAACAGAGTCTATATCAACATTATAATCAACTTCATCAATAAGATTACCATCTGAGTTAAATAGCCTAACAGCATCGTTATTGCCAAGCCCAAAATTTAATTCGCCAATAAACGGAATGTTTGGGAAAAAACTACTGAAGGCAGATGCGTCTCTGACAATTACCAAAAAGTCCTCCGCGTCTATTATTGTTGACTCAGTAATGTAAAAAATATTATCATTATTCTCATCTCTAATTTGCCAGTTTGATAGGTCAATTTCATAGGGTTTTGGGTTATATAACTCAATCCAATCATTCGAGTCAAAGTTTTCAGCGGATTTATGGTTGACCTCATTTATAATTACTGATTCGATTTCAACACGAGCAGAGTCCTCATATGAGCATATATTTTGTGAATCATTTACCACAATATTATACAAACCTGAAGGTAAGCCCGAGAAGAAACTATTTTCATAAAAATTTTGTCCACCGTCAATACTATATTGATAAGGCCCAACACCGGAGTTTGGAGTTATAGTTATACTTCCTTCGGACGAAAGATTTGAGGAAACGCCGCTCACCTGTATGTCAACGTTGGTTAATCCACAAGATTCAATAATTACGGTTTGTTCAAATACACATGTACCCGCAGAGCCAATTACTGAAACATTATACTCACCTGATGATAAATCTGTAAAAATATTTGTTTCAGCAAATGTGTTACCACCATCAATGCTATATTGAAATGGGCTGACCCCGGATAAAGTTAAAATTGAAATTGAGCCGTCGTTTGTGTCTTCAGAAGAAGTGTTAATAAGATTAATTTCAGCGGTTATTTCACATCCGTTTTCATCTAGACAAAATGACTCCCGAGTGTAATTTTCAAAAACTCCATTGTTTATAAAAATTGTATCACCAGCAGAGTCAAGCATCATAAAGTTTCCTACTCCGTAATCACAACAAATTCCGTCACCCCATGAATCAAAAAAGTCTAAAGTAAAGCACGATTGAGAGTTGACACAGATGTCCTCGGCATAGTATTCAGTATTTGCATTTAAAGATCCCGATGAGACGATTTGGCCCGTTGTATTATCGAATAGTTTCCAAGAGGTCTCTTGAGGGTAATCGTCAGCATTTATGATAAAGGTAATTGTTTCGTATGAAGATTCATTTGAAAAAGTTGTTGATACATTATTATTTGCTAAGTTTTCATCATTTTGGCTGTTAAGCGAAAATATATCTATAACAATCTCATTTGATTGAAGAAGATTTTCATCTAATGTTATTGATACAAGTTCTTGTTGGGAAAATGGAATATCAAGTGACGGATAATTAATAGAATAAGTTAAACCATTTAGCTGTACCTCAAATTCAATTTCGTTAATTATCGTATCTCCAAGATTTGAAATTATCAGATCGACTTTAACTATTTCATCGCATAATACTTCAATACTCTCTATTTCCAATACTCCGTCTAACTGAAACAGGCTACTAACCGTAATTGTTAGAGTATCGTTATTCTCATAGACATCATCCGGA